>CACYXI010000008.1 GCA_902778265.1 uncultured Bacteroidales bacterium
TGCCCCTCGACTTGCATGTGTTAAGCCTGTAGCTAGCGTTCATCCTGAGCCAGGATCAAACTCTCCATTGTAAAGTTTCTTTATAATGTAATCTTCCAATTCCTTGGAAGATCGTATTGTCTTGCTCGGGACGACTATCCTTTATTTATTAAGAAGTATTCTCTCTTCGCCTCCTTGCGGAGGCCGAATTGATCGGTTCGTTTATTACCCAAGTGATATCTCACTTGCTTCTTGTACTACTACTTTCTGTTTATGTAAATCTTGTCAAAGAACTCTTTCTTTTCGCTCCCTTTCAAGCGGTGTTTGGTACCGTTTTCCCGAAAGCGAGTGCAAAAGTACTACATTTTCCTGAATCCACCAAATTTTTCTCGAAATATTTTTAGAAAAAGATGCATTTTCTGGGTTTGGGTGACGAAAATCAAGGCAAATCGGCAATACTTGGGGAATATGAGCAGAACGTTGCGAAAATATAAGAAAATGGAGAGAAGGGCATATTTACAAGGGATGGGGGGGGAGGGCGAGCCGAACTCGGCTCGAAGCGAGCCAAAGATGGCTCGAAATAGGGATTTAATCTCTTAGCTTCTCTATGCGAAGGATGCTTGAGCAATAATCAACAACTGCCGGGCGATGGGTGATGAAGATAATAGTGTGCTGATTAGACTTCATAATATTAGCAAGGAGATTCTTTTCCGTTTCTGGATCAAGCGCACTCGTAGCCTCATCGAGAAGAAGAATACCACGATTACGGAGAAGTGCACGAGCAATGCAGATTCTCTGCGCCTGTCCCTCACTCAGACCGCCACCATTCTCAGAGCAAGTAGTATCAAGACCATCAGGAAGCGCAAATACAAAATCGGCACATGCCATTTCTAAAGCCTCATGCATCTGCTCATCTGTTGCATCCTCATCGGCAAGAAGAAGATTATCACGAATAGTGCCACTAAGAAGGGTGTTTCCTTGAGGCACATATACGATATTACAACGTGTGAGCGGACTGATTTCTACACTCTCCACCTTATTATATATATAAAGAGAACCTGAATCAGGACGAAGAAGGGCCTGAATAAGACGAATGATGGTGGTCTTTCCCGCACCAGTCTCCCCAAGAATAGCTGTACACTCACCAGGACGGAAATCAAAGGAAAGATCACGAATGACAGGATGAGCCTTGTCATCCTCGTATCCATAGGTTACATTCTCAAGACGTATTCCGCAAGGACAACCAAGAAGGACATCCGCACCCTGCTCCTCAAGAGGGGTTTCCTCAAGAAGCATCAACCTCTCGGCTGCAGTAAAGACACCAACGAAAGCTGGTGCCAGTTTCATGAGACTACGAGCCGGAGACTGTATCTTATTCACGAGCTGGAGGAAAGCGGTCATGCCACCAAAGGATAGCGTGCCGGCTGACATTCGCAAAGCACTCCACGCAAAGGCGAAGAGATAGCAAAAAGCAAAACCAAAATTAAGGATGAAATTAGAAAGAAGACGGAACTTGGTTCTTCTCTCCACATTACTCTGCAACATACGATGCTGGTCATCAAGACGCTCAACCATCATCTCCTCACTCTCAAGCGTCTTTACGAGCATACGATTCTGAACAGTTTCCTGAAGAATGCTCTGCACACGCGAATCAGAATCACGCACATCGCGTGAAAGCTGTCGCATACGACGAACATACACTTTACTTAGAAGGGCAAAGATTGGTATCAAGAACACAATAATCAATGCCAATCTGTGATCCATAAGATACAGGTAGAAGAATGCACCAAGAAACATTGCAAGTACGGAGAGGGTACTTGGAAGAGTCTCGGTAAGGAACACTACCACCTGATTCACATCCAATTCAAGACGATTTATGACATCACCGCTATGAAGGCTCTCCTTACCATGCCACTCTGAACGCAGAATACGATCAAGCATCTGCCTCTGCATACGATTCTGAGCACGAACCCCAAGGATATTCTTCACCCACACGGCCGTCATATTAATGGCAAAGCTACAGAGAACAAGCCCTCCCATTATCCCGACAGCCGTAATAACGTCACCTTCAACAGAATGCGATGCCACATCAATGGCATGTTTCACAGCCCACACAGAAGCAAGGCTCACCCCAACCTCAAGCAAACCTAAGAACGCATTCAACGAAGCCTGGAAGAGATTTCCACGCCACGAACGCCACAGCCAGCGAAGTATCTGTTTTGAAGAATAAGTATTTGGTCCCATGGTAAGAAAATATGAAATTGTTTATCTCTGATCAGCTCCCCACATCATCTTTTCACGAAGAGTGGAGAAATATCTACGATCGCTGAAACGCACAACCTTTGCCGTGTAATCGGCCTTACGTATCGTGATGAGAGTACCCTCTGGGAGACTCTCGGAACGACCATCCACAGCAACGAGGAAATTATGACTACGACTCTCCACCTTGAGTGTGATAACCGAATTGTCAGGAACAACTATAGGGCGAACATTCAGACTATGAGGAGCCACAGGTGTAAGACAAAGAATATCTGTATCAGGAGTTATGATTGGACCGCCGTTACTCAACGAGTATGCCGTTGAGCCCATTGGAGTGGTAACTATCAATCCGTCAGCCTGATAAGTTACTACATACTCGTCATTCACACTCGTGCGAATAGCAATCATAGAAGCTGTATCACGCTTGAGTACTGCAATATCATTAAGCGCATAAGGACATTCCTTGATAGGAGCGCCGTCACTTTCTATAACAAGGACTGCATGCTCACTCAGCACATAGTCATCAGAATAAAGATTAGCAATAGCACGCTCAATCTCTGTAGGGTTCACATCGGCAAGAAAACCGAGTCGCCCGATATTCACGCCAATGATAGGGATGTTTTTATGCCCGACACGAGCCGCAGTCTTCAG
Organism: uncultured Bacteroidales bacterium; assembly: GCA_902778265.1. GTDB lineage: Bacteria > Bacteroidota > Bacteroidia > Bacteroidales > Bacteroidaceae > Prevotella. Next base: position 2,890 of record CACYXI010000008.1, read on the forward strand.
CAACGTGCCGTCTCCACCCATTGACACAGCGAAATCAGCCTCAAAGTCATCACCGTCGAAGACCTTGTCAACATCCAGTTCAAGATGCTGCCCTTTGGTCAGGAAATCAAAGAAGGGACGGTCAATAAGGATTTCACCCTCACGCTGATTAAGGAGAGAGAGAATTTTCTGTATTGCCGCAGACTTCTTGGCCTGATACTGATTGCCGAAAATTGCGAAGCGAAGTGACTTATCTGACATAAAATTGTGCGTATTATTATCTTTATGAACTGAAATATTTTGAATTTTCAGGAAACTTTCGTATATTTGCAAATGATTTTCAATGCAAAAATAATAAATAAAATTCAAAAAGCAGAAAAAATATCCAAAAAAATTGAAGATTATGGCAAAAGTATATGAATTTCTTGCTAATGGCACAGAAGAGATCGAGGCTCTCATCACAGTTGACATCCTTAGAAGAGGTGGTATTGACGTGAAAATGGTAAGCACAACAGGTAGCGAATTCATCGAGTCAGCACACGGAATCGTGATCAAATGTGATGAGATGATAGAGGACTCTGATTTCTCTGATGCTGATATGTTGTTGCTCCCCGGTGGAATGCCAGGTTCAACAAACCTTCTTAAACATGAAGGCGTGAGAAAGGCTGTCTTAGCACAACATGCAGCAGGTAAAAAGATTGGCGCTATATGTGCCGCTCCTATGGTATTGGGCGACCTCGGAATCCTCAAAGGCAAGAAGGCTACCTGTTTTCCAGGTTGCGAGAACACCCTGATCGGTGCGGAATACACTCATGAGCTCTACACTATCGACGGAAATATCATTACCGGCGAAGGTCCTGCAGCTACTTTCCCTTACGCCTATGCCATCCTCGAAATGTTTGCAGACAAGCAGACAGTTGAGAACATCAAGGAAGGTATGAGATTCAATCATCTGATGGGCAAGTAATTATGGACTACATAATAATAGTCGCTGGAGGCAAGGGATTGAGAATGGGAGGAGAAATCCCCAAGCAATTCCTACCTATCTGCGGTAAACCAATCCTGATGAGGACAATAGACCGATTTCGCGAATATTGCAAAGAGATCGGTATTGTTCTTGTATTGCCTAAATCCCAACAGGACTATTGGAAGGAACTCTGTCTGAAATACCCTTCCTTCAATTCCGAAGGCATACAGATAGCCGATGGTGGACAGACAAGATTCCACTCCGTTCAGAATGGCCTAAACCTTGTACCTAATGATGCACAAGGAGTTGTGGGAGTACATGATGGCGTGCGTCCATTCGTATCTGTTGAGACTATCAAAAGATGCTATGAGGCAGCACGCGAGGTAAAAGCAGTAATCCCTGTAACTGAGGTTGTTGAGACTCTGAGATACACTCCAGAAAACAAGAACGTGTTCAGAGGCGACTACCGATTGGTACAGACACCACAGGTTTTCGACATTCAACTTCTCAAGGGGGCAAACAAACAGGAATACAAGGACACTTTTACGGACGATGCCTCTGTTGTGGAGGGTATCGGACAAAAGGTGACTATGGTTGAGGGCAACCGCGAGAACATAAAGATAACAACCCCATTCGACATAACGATAGCAGAAGCTTTGCTTAAATAATGAGCGACATTCTGAAACAAGACATAATGTATGTTAGCGGCGTTGGACCGACCAAGAAGCAGATACTCAACAAGGAACTGGGTATCAAAACCATCGGTGACATGCTGGAATACTATCCATATAAATATGTGGATAGAAGCCATGTATATACCATCAGCAGCCTTACGCAAGATATGTCTTTTGTTCAGATCAAAGGTCGCATTCTTTCTTTCGAGACATTCCCGATGGGGATAAAGAAGAAAAGACTCGTTGCACATTTCGGTGACGGAACTGGTGTCGTTGATCTCGTATGGTTCTCTGGAACACAATACGTTACAAAGAACTTCAAGGTTGGGGTTGACTATATCGTTTTTGGCAAGCCAGGAATATTCGGAGGCAGATTCCAGTTCACGCATCCTGAGATTGAAAAGACAGAAAATCTTCAACTCTCACAGATGGGTATGCAGCCATACTATGTGACGACAGAGAAGATGAAGAACGCAGGGCTCACCTCACGTTCCATGGAGAAGATTGCCAAGGCTATGCTTACAAAGATGCCGACTCTACCCGAAACGCTTCCCGATTACATCACTACCCCACTCCACCTTGTAAGTCGTGATACGGCTATGAGGAACGTGCACTATCCCAAGTCTCAACAGGAAATGCAGAAGGCAAGGGAGAGGTTGAAATTCGAGGAACTGTTCTATGTTCAGCTCAATATCCTTCGCTACACGGCTAACCACCGTCGCAAGTACAAAGGGTATATGCTTCCAAGAGTCGGAAAGCATTTCAAGGAATTCTTTAGCAAGAACCTGAAATTTGAGCTTACGGGAGCACAGAAACGGGTTATGCACGAGATACAAGCCGATATGAATACTGGCCGACAGATGAACCGCCTCGTTCAAGGTGATGTTGGCTCAGGAAAGACTCTCGTTGCCCTCATGGCTATGCTGATAGCCGTGGATAACGGTTTTCAGGCTTGTCTGATGGCACCTACCGAAATCCTTGCCGAGCAACATCTTGCCACCATACAGGAGTTTCTAAAAGGTATGGACGTAAAGGTGGAACTTCTGACAGGTATTGTCAAGGGCAAGAAGAGAAAGGAAGTGCTTGAGCAACTCGTAACTGGCGAAATTGATATTCTCGTGGGAACTCATGCCTTGATAGAAGAAACCGTACAGTTCAAGAACATCGGACTTGCCGTAGTTGACGAGCAACATCGTTTTGGTGTAGCTCAGAGAGCAAAGCTATGGGCAAAAAACGAGAATCCGCCACACATTCTCGTGATGACGGCAACGCCAATCCCTCGCACTCTCGCCATGACTATCTACGGAGATCTGGACGTAAGCGTTATTGACGAGCTTCCTCCAGGCAGAAAACCTATACAGACGTTACACAAATACGACAACCAGACAACGAGTCTATTCAACGGCATCAGACAGCAGATAAGCATTGGCAGACAGGTGTATATAGTCTATCCTCTCATAACCGAGAGCGAAAAGATAGACCTCAAGAACCTTGAGGAAGGCTATGAATATCTGCAAAACATCTTTCCAGAATACAAGATGAGTAAGGTGCACGGAAGGATGAAGCCAGCCGAGAAGGAAGAGGAAATGCAGAAATTCGCATCAGGCGAGACTCAGATACTCGTTGCGACCACCGTTATTGAGGTTGGTGTGAACGTGCCTAATGCCTCCGTAATGGTAATAATGGACGCTCAGAGATTCGGGCTTTCACAATTGCACCAGCTTAGAGGACGAGTAGGACGAGGTGCCGACCAGAGCTATTGCATCCTTGTTACGGGGCATGAACTTGCTCAGGAAACACGCAAGCGAATGGAGATAATGACGGAAACCAACGACGGTTTCCGCATAGCAGAGGCAGATCTGAAGCTAAGAGGGCCGGGAGATCTTGAAGGCACTCAGCAATCAGGACTTGCCTTCGACCTAAAGATTGCCGATATTGCAAGAGACGGACAACTCGTTCAGCTTGCAAGAGACGAGGCTCAGAAAATAATAGATGATGATCCGGAATGTAATTCTCCTCACCACGCTATGCTGTGGCGCAGGCTCAACGAATTAAGGAAAGATGATGTGGATTGGGCTCAGATAAGCTAATAGTGGCGGCCTCTCCCCCCGCCCTCCCCCGTAGGGAGGGAGCCGGAAGGCAACAAGCCTCTATCTACAACTATCAATTAACAATTAAAAATGAACAATTAACATGCCTTTCACGACAAATACAATAATAAAGGACTCCCCCTCGGGGGCAGGGGGGGCTATAACAAGCGCTCAGAACCCAAAGATTAAGCGATTACTTCAATTACAACAGAAGTCTTCCGAAAGAAGGAAGGCTGGATTGTTTGTGGTTGAAGGAATTAGGGAAGTGGAGAGATGCTTAGAAAAAGGCTATGAAATTGATACTATTTTTAGCCTAACCAAGCCTTCCCAAAGGGAAGGATGTCTGAATGTATCAGAAATCATAGAGAAGAACAAAGGCATCAAATTATTTGAGGTCTCTCCTGCTATCTACGAAAAGATTGCATATCGTGGTAGTACAGAGGGAGTTATTGCAGAAGTCAAGACAAAGGACAAGACACTTCAGGACTTGAAACTTTCAGAGAATCCGCTTATCGTGGTATTAGAGAGCGTAGAGAAACCAGGAAATCTTGGTGCTATTCTCCGTTCTGCTGATGCCGCAGGAGCAGATGCTCTTATCGTTTGTGATCCTTTGACTGATCTCTACAACCCAAATCTCATAAGGAATAGCACAGGTGCGATATTTAGCGTGCCTTGTGTCGCCTGTACCTCAGAAGAGTGCATCAAGTTCCTGAAAAAGAACAATATACAAATTCTCACTGCCCAGCTTCAGGACTCAGAACTCTATTATGATACCGACATGAAACGCGGTACGGCAATAGTTATGGGAACAGAAGCTACAGGATTGACAGACATCTGGCGTAAGGCAGCCGATGCCCATATCCGAATACCGATGCTTGGAATTACAGATTCGCTTAACGTATCGGTAAGCGCAGCAATATTGCTTTATGAGGCGGTGAGGCAGAGAGAAGCCTAACCAAGCCTTCCCAAAGGGAAGGATGTTTTATAGTAACATCCCCCAAACAAGCGTCCCCCCATCCCCTTCAAGGTGTAACTACTCCCCCTTGAGGGGGAAGGGGGGAGGAGCCCTCCCTTGGGGAGGGACTGGGTAGGCTATTTAATCGTCACTCTTCCTGAACCAGTAACGGTAGTATAATGAGCCTTAATATCACCTGAAAGCTTAACATCTCCACTACCCTTAATGGTAGCTGACACGTTATCGCAATCAATCTTACCCGTCAAGTTACCACTTCCACGGATTTCGACATTAACGACATCCACCTTACCGTTTATAACTATATTTCCAGAGCCACCAATAGCAGCATCAAGTTTCTTGCTGATTTTCATGCCATTATAGGTAATGTTTCCACTACCATTAACCTCCATCTCGGCAGAAGAAGCCTTCAATTCCGCAACCTCAATATTGCCACTACCACTAACCTTTGCTGATAATTCTCCACACTCCACTTTCTTTGTCTTGATAATACCACTCCCCTTTACAGATACAGACAGAGACTTGCCAGAAACATTGATTGGAGTCTGAGCTGTAATGTTACCAGAACTGGTAACACAAACAGATTCGAGCGAAGGAGACTCCACATTAATCTTCACATTCTTAGTGTCTTTGATAAATGTGTTCTCTTCCATTTCTATCACAAGAACACCATTCACTACATTTGTGTTGATTTTATCAATCTGATCCTGTGGAGCAACAATAGAGACCTTGATAGCCTCACCCTGCTTGTAGAGTACATTGCATAAAGTCTTATTCTCAATTGAAGTAAATGCGGAACAATCACGTTCTTCCGTAACTGCCTTCGCCTTCTTTTCAGAAGCCATAGAAACAGCCATTTCAGGCATAGTCTCTTTACTGCCAGTAGCAAGACAATTCATAGAAACGAAGAATAAGGCAATCGCAACTAATGTTTTGGTTTTCATCATAACTATTTGTTTTTTAGGTTTACTGAGTGCAAAGTTAAACAATTATTTTTATATCAGCAACGTTTTTCTGTGAAAAAATAGTAATTACAGCCAATATCCCCTTTTTAGTATTTTAATCCACTCATAATTCCTAAATCTTTACAACGACAGCTTCAATTAATTATGGTATTTTCCCATAACCAGAACAAAGAAACAGCTAAGGCAAGACGTAAAAAAAGCAGCCGAATAAAAATCCGACTGCTTTCGAGATATTGTGGATTTTTATGGATCCACTCAACTACAAAACAGATTACTTCTTAGCAGGAGCCTTGCCGATAAGATCCATGAACTCATCGAGCTTAGGAGTGATGATGATCTGAGTACGACGGTTTGTTGCACGACCAGCATCTGTGTTATTGTCAGCGATTGGGTTGAACTCACCACGACCACCTGCTGTAAGACGCTTTGGATCAACGCCATACTTATTCTGGAGGCACTGAACAACGCTTGATGCACGAAGACAAGAGAGATCCCAGTTGTTACGGATGTTAGTACCCTTCATAGGAACGTTATCGGTATTACCCTCGATGAGAACGTCATAGTCCTTATAGTCGCTGATAATCTTTGCGATCTTAGAGAGAGTAGCTGCAGCACGGTCGCTAATCTCGTAAGATCCACTCTGATAGAGCATGTTATCAGCAAGAGAGATATAAACCACGCCCTTCATCACCTGAACATCAACCTCCTTCATATCCTCCTTAGAGAGAGAACGTGTAAGGTTGTTGGTAAGTACCATGTTGAGAGAGTCGCTCTTAGACTTAACCTCAACGAGGTGACGGATATACTGGTTTGACTCGTTAACCTGATCAACAAGCTTTGCTACGTTTACATTGTTAGAGTTAGCAGCAGCAAGACTCTGGTTGAGTGAAGCCTGCATGTCCTTCAAAGACTTCTGAAGGTTTGCGCTATTAGCCTTCTCAGAATTGAGCTGCTCCTGAAGGCTCTGAATACGAGCGTTAGCAGAAGCAAGAGCCTCACGATTTTCCTGATACTTGGTATTGAGAGTCATGTTAGTACTCTGACAATCGAGCAATTCCTTCTTACTTACACAGCTGCTGATTACCATACAACCAGTTACTGCCATTACGATAAGCAAAAGATTTTTTTTCATCCTGTTTTACTTTTTTATTTATTAGTTGGTTTCAAAAATTTAATGCAAAGTTACCTATATGAGTTGAAAAAGTAGCAAAAAGTTATCTGCGTTTAATTTATTTTAACCACGAAAAGCATAGTTTTTTAATCATTAACATACACTTGTTAGTAAAAAGCAGAAAATAAAGCAAAATATATTTTTGTGTTTTGAAATTATTTTTGTACTTTTGCACTCATTAATTGGGTGATAGGTGATGGGTGTTGGATGTTAGCAGTCAGCAAAGACACAAGCCACAAACATCCAACACCCATCACCTAACACCCGAAAAGTGCTAAAAAGCAAACATGAAAGAATTTGTAATATCAGAAGCCAAAACAGAGACAGCCGTACTCGTCGGCCTCATCACCCCAAACCAAAATGAGGCAAAGACAACAGAGTACCTTGACGAACTTGAGTTTCTTGCCGATACTGCGGGAGCTAAGGTGCTTAAGAGATTCACCCAGAGAGTGAACGGCCCAAGCAGCGTAACCTATGTAGGTACAGGTAAACTTGAGGAGATACGAGCATATATTGAGGAATGTGAAGATCACGTGGAGAACGAGGACGTACATCCCGACGGAACTCCATGGGAAGAGGTCGGTATGGTTATCTTCGATGATGAACTCTCTGCAAAGCAGCTTCGCAACATAGAGGCAGAACTTAAAGTAAAGATACTCGACAGGACAAGCCTCATCCTTGACATCTTCGCTATGCGTGCCCAGACAGCCAATGCAAAGACACAGGTTGAACTGGCACAATATCGCTATATGCTTCCACGCTTGCAACGCCTCTGGACTCACCTTGAGCGTCAGGGCGGTGGCTCAGGTTCTGGTGGCGGTAAGGGTTCAGTAGGACTTCGTGGTCCAGGTGAGACCCAGCTTGAGATGGACCGCCGTATCATTCTCGGCAGAATGAGTCTTCTGAAACAAAGGCTTGCTGAGATTGACAAGCAGAAGACAACACAGAGAAAGAACAGAGGACGCCTTATCCGCGTGGCTCTTGTAGGCTACACCAACGTGGGTAAGTCAACCATTATGAATATGCTCGCCAAGAGTGAGGTGTTTGCCGAGAACAAACTCTTCGCTACCCTTGACACTACAGTTAGGAAAGTGGTGGTTGATAATCTTCCATTCCTTCTTGCAGATACCGTAGGTTTCATCCGCAAACTGCCAACAGACCTCGTTGATTCTTTCAAGTCAACACTCGACGAGACACGAGAGGCTGATCTTCTGCTTCATGTAGTGGATATTTCACATCCCGACTTTGAGGATCAGATAAAGGTAGTGGAAAAGACTCTCGGCGACCTTGAATGTGCTGACAAGCCTTCCATGATTATCTTTAACAAGATTGATGCCTATAAGTGGACTGAGAAGGAAGAGGATGATCTCACTCCAGTAAAGAAGAACGAGATCTCACTCGACGACCTCAAGCGCACATGGATGGCAAAGGTAAACGAGAACACCAATCCTAACAACTTCGGTTGTCTGTTCATCTCAGCCAAGGAGAAACTGAACATCGACGAGTTCAGGGACACAATCTATAAGAAGGTGCGTGAACTGCACGTTCAGAAATATCCGTACAACGACTTCTTGTATGCGGATTACTCAGAAGAAGGATGAGGGATGAAGGGTGAAAAGATTAAGGAATAGAGTTTGTTAGTCTTTTGAACTATCTGACACTATTCCCTCCTACCCCCCAAAAAATACTATCAAGCCCTAATCCTTATTCCCCAAAACTTTATTCCATAAATATAATATGGTAAACGATACAATCCTTGCAGGTCTCACTAATCTCTTTGCACTCTTCGGGGCAAGGGATTGCGTAGATATTGAGGTTTCCAAACAGAAACTTCACAACTACCTTGCGCGTCATTTTGGTATTCGAGATACCGAAACATTCATTATGATGTACGAAACGCTGAGAGACCTGTATGAGAGTTCTCCCGACATCGACAAGGAGGCTATCATAAAGGATGTGTGTACCAAGATCCAGATTAACTTCTCGACCGAGGAACAGGCACTGTTCCTCTTGCGTCTGATGCAGTTCTGCGTAAACGATGAGCTGGGCTATCTTGCCGATGATGATCTTTTCCAGACAACAGCAAGCATCTTTGGCGTTAGCCATGAGAGATTCCTTGCTTTTTGCGAGTTCGTTGGCGACAAGGAATCTAAGCTTGTACGAAGGATTGAGACTCACGGAATAGACGGTCATATCACGACCTTCTGGATGCCTCACTTCAACAGAGTCCTGTTCACCTATACTGGTAACGACGTGATTCTCATGGACGATGTACCTGTATTGCCCGACACATTCCAGACATGGGCGCAGAGTAGCGTGGTGAAGAACGTCCGTACAGGTACACGATTGTATTATTCCACAGTCAAGGCTCTCTATTCAAAGGAGAACACCGACAAGGATGTGGATTTCTGCGGACGTGACATCAACTTCCGTTTCCCGAATAGCGAGAACGGAATACACAATTTCAGTTTCACGCTCCATAGTGGCGAACTTGTTGCCGTTATGGGTGGTAGCGGAACAGGAAAATCCACTCTGATGTCATTGCTCAACGGCAGTCTGGTGCCACAGAGCGGAAGCGTAACCATCAACGGGCATAACATTCTTGAAGAAGGTGCCAAGGAACTTATAGGCTTCGTGCCACAGGATGACCTTCTCGTAGAGGAACTTACTGTATATCAGAACCTATACTACACCGCCAAGCTATGCTTTGAGGGCATGAGCAATGAGAAAATTGAGGAACGCGTAATGGAGGTTCTGCGACAGTTGGGACTTGATGCTGCTCGCGATCTGAAGGTAGGTAGTGCCATAAACAAATACATCTCTGGTGGTCAGCGTAAACGACTGAACATTGCCCTTGAGCTTATCCGTGAACCTGTCATTCTGTTCCTTGACGAGCCTACTTCAGGACTATCCTCAACCGATACTGAGAATGTCATCAACATCCTCAAGGAACTTACCTACAAGGGCAAACTCGTTATCATAAACATTCACCAGCCATCATCCGATGTCTATAAGTTGTTCGACAGACTATGGATATTGGATAGAGGCGGATATCCCGTTTTTGATGGAAATCCTATTGACGCAATCACATATTTCAAGACAGAAGCCAACTATGCCGATGCGAATACGAGCACATGCCCTACTTGCGGTAATGTGAATCCTGAAGTCATTCTCAATATTATTGAAGAGAAAGCCCTTGATGAAAGTGGCAGAATGAAGGACGAGCGTAAAATGTCTCCACAGGAATGGCATGACACATACCTGAAATGGAGAAAGAAGAAGCCGTTGAAAGAGCTTAGGAAGGCAGACGTGCCACCTACCGAGCAGAAGAAGCCTGGCGTGCTACATCAGTTTGCCATACAGCTACAACGCAATTTCAGCACAAAGATAACCAATCTCCAGTATCTCCTCATCACTTTACTTGAGGCTCCATTGCTTGCAGCCGTCTGTGCATACCTCACTCACTATGCACCTAACGAGGGCTATTCAGTAATGGATAATAAAAACCTCGTTTCATACCTCTTCATGGCTGTTATAGTTGCCATATTCATAGGTATGAGTGGTTCGGCAGAAGAGATAATAAAGGATCGCGCCTTACTGAAACGCGAGAAATTCCTGAGTCTGTCGTATGCCAGCTATATATCGAGCAAGATAGTCTTCATGGCAGGTGTCACGCTACTCCAGACACTATTGTTCGTGGGTATCGGCAATCTTATCATGGAGATTCATGATGTATTCTTCGTTTGGTGGGGCTTATTGTTCCTTGCTGCATTCCTTTCATCGCTAATAGGACTGTTGTTGTCACAATGCCTTAACAGCGTGGTGGCTATCTATATCAGCATCCCTATATTGCTCATTCCGCAGATTCTTCTTTGCGGACTTGTGGTTAATTTCTCTGACCTTACCCCTAACAGTACCACAGGCAACGTGCCAGTTGTTGGTGATGTGATACCTTCACGTTGGGCTTACGAGGCTCTGTCAGTTACCCAGTTCAAGGACAACAAATACGAGGCTCCTCTTTTCGATATTCAGAGGAAGAAATATGAGGCTCAGTATTATCTGTTCGCCTATCTCTATGAAGTTCAGTCTCAGCTTGAGACCATGAACGATGAGAAAGCAAAGGGCGAGGAGGTAAAGCCAGAGCACATGGATGTTATAAAGAAGGCACTCCCTACCCTCTCGGATGTTTGCAATATGAAGCCATACACAGGTGACTATTCCTATAAGTCACTTCGTGCCTATACTGACGAGGCAGAAGATACCCTATCAAAAAGATGCAACAGGGCAACTCTTGATGAGGACAAGATTGTAACGTCTATCGTCAATAGGATTGGTAAGGAGGAATATCTGAAGATGAAGAAGAGGCATTACAACATGCAGCTTGAGAACTTCTGTATCAATGCTGACACTAAGCATACGCACGACATAGTGGATGGCTATATCGTGCCAAGGGCTGGATTCATATACCTCACACCACGCTCAAACAATGGTCGAGCACCATTCTACAGTTCGGTAAAGGTGGTATGCGACAATGAAATCCCGACCCTGAAATTCAACATTTTCGTTCTCTTGCTGATGAGCCTTATAGTGTCAATAATGCTCTATTCCGACTGGCCAGGACGCTATCTCAGAAAAGAACAGCAGTAGAAAAAGGAGAAAAAATGTGAAACTTCATCAGTTTTTTCCGATATTTTTGTTGAATTATAAAATAATTTATTAACTTTGCACTCTTGAAAAGCCCAAAGGAGTCCGAAGAAGTACAAGGAGTTCAAGGAGTACAAGACGATAGTATAATATCGTCAATATTCCAAAGCAATAAAACTATCGTCTTGTACTCCTTAAACGACGTAGGAGTGTTACTCCTTGTACTCCTTATACTCCCCAAGTTAATAAGAAATAAAAACATAATAATAAAAAACCAAATCATTATGAAGAAATTCACTCTCGCAATCGTAGCATTCGCAGCTATGGTACTTGCATCTTGCGGTGGTTCTAAGCCACAGCAGGAAGTTGCCGATCAGGACACAACAAAAACATTTGAGCAGGCTCAGCTCGAGGCTGCCGTAAAGATGCACCTTGACAGTCTCTCAACTCAGATCAACGACAAGCAGTTTGCTGCTATCGAGGATAACATCAAGGCTGGCAAGATTAAGCTCTCAGCAGACGAAAAGAAGGTTAAGCCTACTTATCTGCTCTCTCCAACAGCAAGTGCTAATGCAACATCAATTGGTCAGAAGTATGCTGTTATGGCAATGCTTTCTGCTGACAAGGAAGTTGCTGCTCTCTACGAGATGGAGGTTAAGGGTTACGACGAGGCTATCTCTAAGCTCGTTGCTGATATCAACGACCCTGCTATAAAGAAGGCTCAGGAGGCTGCTACAAAGGCAGAGCAGAGCAAGGTTCTCTACAAGGAGATGGAGGCTGAAGGTCGCATCAACTTCTACTGGATTATGACCAGTGCTGCTACTGTTGAGACTGTATATGTATTGTCACAGAATGTTGAGAAGTTCTGCGCTGGCTACACAGACGAGCAGGTTGCAAACATCACATTCCGTCTCTTCTGCATCATCGACGCTGTTGATCAGCTCTCAGTATATGACCCACAGATCCAGGGTATTGCCGAGGCTCTCAGCCCTCTTAAGGATCTTCAGGCTACAACTCTCGCAGACTTCAAGAAGGAACTCGCTGCTTCTAAGGAGAAGATCGAGGCTTCACGCGCTGCATTCCTGAAGTAAGCCTTCCCAATTACAAATTACGAATTACGAATTACTAAAGTTACAATCATTGTGACCAAGTAATTCGTAATTCGTAATTTTAATTTAAGCAACATTATGAACTAAATAAGTAATTTGTAATTAGTAATTTGTAATTTCAAATGGCAAATCCAGAATTCAAGTACGCACCAATGTTCCAGCTCGGCGAGGACAAGACCGAGTACCGCCTTATCTCTAAGGAAGGCGTTTCAGTTGGTGATTTCGAAGGCAACAAGATCCTCAAGGTTTCTCCAGAGGCTCTCGAACTTCTTACTACACAGGCTTTCCACGACGTTAACTTCATGCTTCGTCGTGCACACAACGAGCAGGTTGCTGCTATACTCAACGACCCAGAGGCTACCGACAACGACAAGTATGTAGCTCTCACTATGCTCCGCAACGCTGAGGTGGCTTGCAAGGGTCAGCTCCCATTCTGTCAGGACACAGGTACTGCTATCATCCACGCAGAGAAGGGACAGCAGGTTTGGACTGGCTTTGAGGATGAAGAGCCTCTGGCTAAGGGTGTATATAACACATACGTTAACGACAACCTCCGCTATTCTCAGAACGCACCTCTCAACATGTACGATGAGGTTAACACACGTTGCAACCTCCCTGCACAGATCGACATCGAGGCTACACAGGGTATGGAATATAAGTTCCTCTGCGTTGTAAAGGGTGGCGGTTCAGCTAACAAGTCATACCTCTATCAGGAGACAAAAGCACGTATCCAGAACCCAGGCACTCTCGTTCCTTTCCTCGTTGAGAAGATGAAGAGCCTCGGCACAGCTGCTTGCCCTCCTTACCATATTGCATTCGTTATCGGTGGTACTTCTGCCGAGAAGAACCTCCTCACAGTAAAGCTCGCCTCTACCAAGTTCTATGACAGTCTGCCAACAACAGGCGACGAGACAGGTCGCGCATTCCGCGATGTAGAGCTTGAGAAGCAGCTCCTCGAAGAGGCACGCAAGATAGGTTTCGGTGCACAGTTCGGTGGTAAGGCATTCGCTCACGACGTTCGTGTGGTACGTCTTCCACGTCACGGTGCTTCATGCCCTATCGGTCTCGGCGTATCATGTTCTGCCGACCGTAACATCAAGGCAAAGATCAACAAGGATGGTATCTGGATTGAGAAGATGGACGACAAACCATACGAGCTTATCCCAGAATCACTCCGTCAGGCAGGCGAAGGTGATGCTATCAACATCAACCTCAACCAGCCAATGTCTGAGATCTGCAAGGAACTGAGCAAGTACCCTGTTTCTACACGTGTGAACCTCACAGGTACTATCATCGTAGCTCGTGACATCGCACACGCTAAGATCAAGGCACGTCTTGATGCTGGTGAGGGTATGCCACAGTACTTCAAGGATCACCCAGTTCTCTATGCTGGTCCTGCAAAGACTCCACAGGGTATGCCTTGCGGATCAATGGGTCCAACAACTGCCGGCCGTATGGATCCATACGTTTACGAGTTCCAGGACAACGGTGGTTCAATGGTAATGATTGCCAAGGGTAACCGTTCACAGGTTGTTACTGATGCTTGTAAGGATCACAAGGGCTTCTACCTCGGTTCTATCGGTGGTGTTGCTGCATTCCTTTCATCAAGCAACATCAAAAGCATTGAGTGCGTAGAGTACCCAGAGCTTGGCATGGAGGCTGTATGGAAGATCGATGTTGTTGACTTCCCTGCATTCATCCTCGTTGATGACAAGGGCAACGACTTCTTCAAAAAAATCTAAATTAGTGCATAATTCATAGTTATTCGCAAGCTCATCAGCTTCGCAGTCATAGTGTAGAGTGCGACAAAAAACTACGCACTCTGCACTATGAACTATGAACTTAAAAACGTTTTTCACATGAGCAAGCAAGAATTAGATAAGTCATATTTTGTTACGTTCTGCATAGAACAGTTCAAGAATCACCGTGGCATTAGTGGCGCGGAAGCATCAGAACTGCTCTTTTCTACAGGTATAACAGACTATCTGAATGACAACTTTGAGGTATTACATACCCAGAGTCGCCAATGGCTCATAGAAGAGATAGAAGAGCGTCTAAACCAATAGTCGTCATGAGCAAGATAAAGATATACCACGGCAGTTTGGAACAAGTCCCAGTCCCTGAGATTCGCCAACCCAATCGTACACTTGACTATGGCTGTGGATTCTATACTACCACAAATTATCAGCAAGCAGAGGATTGGGTAAAACGTCACATTAATGACAAGGACAAGCCCATTCGTGGCTATGTCAATATCTACGAAATAGACATTGACGAGGTGAAATCTGGCAATTGCCTATGGTTTGACGAACCAACAGAAGAATGGGTAAATTTTGTATATGCCAATCGTAATAACCGAGATTATAGTCATAATTACGATTTCGTATATGGTCCTGTGGCAAACGACAGAGTATATGCAGCTTTTACGCTATATGAATCAGGACTGCTCAACACACAGGAACTCATTCGTGAACTGAAAACCTATACACTCGTTGACCAGTTGCTTATGCACACGGCAGATTCACTCAAAGCTATAACATTTATAGAAGCAAAAGAAATAAAACTATGAACCTAAACATAACACAAGATAACTTGCATCTACTTCTTCCTGGCAAAGTAACGGCTCTTGCACGTTTTTATGCAGAAGATCATAACTGCACCATGCTTGAAGCTATTCGCCATATCTACTCCACTCCACTTTACAAGCAACTGAGTGATGAGAGCACCAAACTATGGCATCTTGGAGCAGTTACGCTTTATAGTATGCTGTGATATTTCCATAGCCTTAATAATAGAATTTACATGTCAGAAAGAAAAAACATCCGTTTTCTCTTCGTATTTCAAATTGTTTTGAGTATCTTTGCACATGGGAATTGTTTTATATTTAAGTAATGTATAAAGATACACATATTCTACAACTTCCCACATTTCCAATAATGTAGTCAGAAACCTTAAATAATGGAAGTTATGAAGCCTGAACAAAAAGCCCGAAAGAAAATAGACCAGATGCTTATTGAGGCTGGTTGGGATATTTGTGACCGTAAACACTACACTCCATTATCATCTGCTATAGCCATTGAAGAAGGCCTTCTGAAAAATAATTACGAAGCTGATTATTTGCTGTTCATTGACGGCAAGGCTATCGGTGTGCTTGAGGCAAAACGCATGGAAACACCTTTAAATGACGAGGTTTACCAGCAGGCATACAACTATACCCATATAGTGCCAGACTGGGTACCTTCATTCCTTCTACCATTACCGCTTATCTATCTGAGTAATGGCAACACTTTGCTATTCAAAGATATACGCAATGACGAAGAGCCACAAGAGCTTGACAAGATGCACACTCCAAAGGAGATTGCAAAGATACTGGATTTGCAAGGTGAGTTCTCTGGACTTCCAGCCCTACG
Source organism: uncultured Bacteroidales bacterium (assembly GCA_902778265.1). Lineage (GTDB taxonomy): Bacteria > Bacteroidota > Bacteroidia > Bacteroidales > Bacteroidaceae > Prevotella. The sequence goes on from CACYXI010000008.1 coordinate 18,872, forward strand.
TCAGCATTTCGGCAATCTGAGTCTGCGCGATTGTCAGGTAGAAGCCATACGCGAACTTGAACTATCATTCCGTCAGGGTGAAAGGCGTGCGCTCATCAATATTGCCACAGGTGCGGGCAAGACCTACACCGCTTGCCTTGCAGCATATCGTATGCTCAACTATACCAAGATGCAGCGCATACTCTTCCTCGTTGACCGAAACAATCTCGGTGAACAGGCAGAAGGTGAATTTTCAAGATTCCGCTTTACTGAGACAGGCGAGGCATTCAGTAATATCTTCTCCGTTGGGCGTATCACTTCAAGTAATATGCCTGACGTTAGCGTTACAATAAGCACTATCCAACGATTATTCTCTATGCTTACTGGCGATGGTGATATAAATGACAATGACGAGGAATCTGATTTTTCTGACAACGATCAGCCAGAAGTTGAAATGCCAGAAGAAGTCACCCTCTCACACGACTATTTTGACATAATAATCGTTGACGAGTGTCATCGCTCTATATATAGCAGTTGGCGAAAGGTCTTGGAATATTTTGACACGGCTCGCATCATCGGTCTTACAGCAACTCCTGTACCTCAGACATTGGCTTTCTTCAACAAGAATATGGTCGTTGACTACACCCTTGAAAAGAGTATTGCTGATGGCGTTAACGTAGCTTCTCGCACATACCGCATCAACACAATGGCGACACAAGGAGGAGGCACAATCCATAAGGGCGATACTCCGACAAAACATTATCGCTATAATGACAAAGAGGAAATCTGGAATGTTGCAGAGGATATTCACTATGAGGCAAAGAGTCTGAACAAGGATATTGTAAATCCTATGCAGATACGCGCAATCCTTGAAGAGTTCAAGAGTATTATCTATACCCAGCTCTATCCCGATCGAGAGCCTGATATGAACTATATCCCTAAGACTCTTATCTTTGCACAGGACGACAACCATGCAGAGCGAATCGTCAGTATCGCAAAGGAGGTATTTGAACGCTCAGAGGATGATAACACCTTTGTCCAGAAGATAACCTATAGCGTTGACAGCCCACGCAAGCGCATCCAACAATTCCGCACAGACCGCGATTTCCGCATAGCAGTAACCGTAACCCTTGTAGCCACAGGTACGGATGTAAAGCCTCTGGAGATTGTAATGTTCATGCGCGATGTAGAGTCTTCCATACTCTTCACTCAGATGAAAGGTCGTGGTGTGCGCAAGATCGATGATAACGCCTTGAAGAATGTCACCCCTAATGCTGACAGCAAGGATGTTTTCTATATCATTGATTGTGTTGGCGTTACAGAACACGCTCATACCATCCCTACCCCGACAACAGGCACAGGACACGAGCCAATCCCTACACTTGAGCAACTTCTTGAACGCATCACCCTTGGCAATGTGTCTGACGAATATCTCTACGACCTTGCCTGTCGTCTGTCACGCATCAACAATAGCAAGGCTTCTGAAGCACAGCGAAGGGCATTTGCCGAAAAAGCAGGCAAGACGATGTACGAGATAGCCACAGATATATTCAACAAGTTAAACTCACAAGAACTTCCTGAATATCACAGCGTTAATGACAGTAATATAGAGCGTAAGCGCCTTGTGGCTCCACTTGCCAATCATCCTGATGCCCGTGAATATCTGCTTATTATCGCTCGTGGTCATATCACGATTCTCAACCCTGGTGAGGATAAGGTCATACAAAGTGAGTTCTCTCACGAGGAAGCAGAAAATACAGCAAAAGCCTTTGCGCAATATATTGAAGAGCATAAGGATGAGATAGAAGCACTTCGCATTATCTACAACAATCAGGGCGAGCCTCTGCGTTATGATATGCTCAAAGACTTGGAGAACAAGCTCAAAACGGCTAATCACCGCTTTGCTACTGCCTCTCTCTGGAAAACGTACTCCCTAATATATCCCGACAAAGTTACTCTTCCAAATGAGAAAGACAAGCTCGAAGCACTTACAAACATCATCCAACTTGTACGCTTCGCCCTTCAACGTCTGCAAAAGCTCGTTCCTTTCACTCAATTCTCTCTCCAGAGGTTTGAGCTATGGTGCGGACAACACAATAACGAGAAGACAAAGCAACAGCATGACGTGCTTCTTAAAGTCATAGACTATATAGCAGCCAATGGTTTCTGCAACATAGAAGAACTCTATGAATTTGATGCAAACTCAGCAGCACAAATCATTAGTGCTTTCGCTACGGAAGACAAGGCCGATGAAGCCTTGGATTCTCTCGCAAGATTTATAATTTACGATCAAACAGCATAACTATAATTAATGGCAAACGATAAAGAACGTTCAATAAACCAAAAGGTGTGGGAACTTGCCAATGTCCTTGCAGGACAAGGCATTGGTTTCACCGACTATATCACCCAACTCACATATCTCCTTTTCCTGAAAATGGACTTTGAGAATGTATCTCTCCGTCCGGGAAAGATACAATCTGCCTTGCCTATTGGCTATCAATGGCAAGACCTCGTAGAACTTACTGGTCATGACCTCCTTAACCATTATGAGAAGACACTATCCGTGCTCTCTCAGCAGTCAGGACTTGTAGGTACTATCTACACCAAGGCTCAGAATAAGATTGACAAGCCTGTATATCTCGAAAAGGTCATCAATATGATTCGTGACACCAACTGGCTCATGGAGGATGTTGATGTCAAGGGTGCTATATATGAAGGTATTCTCGAAAAGAACGGTCAGGATAAGAAATCAGGCGCAGGTCAGTATTTCACTCCACGCTCGCTTATCAAGGCTATGGTCGATGTAACCAAGCCACGTATTGGCGAAAGCGTTTGCGATCCTGCCTGTGGAACAGGCGGTTTCCTTCTTGCAGCCTTCGACTATATGAAACTGCAGTCAAACGATCGTGAGAAACAGCGAATCCTAAAGAATGAAACTCTGTTTGGTGTGGATAACACCCCTCTCGTTGTCACGTTGGCTTCTATGAACCTTTATCTTCATGGTATAGGCACAGACAATAGTCCTATTGATTGCCGTGACTCTTTGGAACAGGAGCCAGGACGCGCCTTTGATGTTATTCTTGCCAATCCGCCATTCGGCAAACGCCCTGCGGGTTCTGTAGCTATTAACCGTGATGACTTCTATGTTCAGACATCCAACAATCAGCTCAACTTCCTTCAGCACATCATGCTCTCCCAATCTCAGGGTGGTCGTGCAGCCGTTGTGTTGCCTGACAATGTGCTCTTTGAAGGTGGTGCAGGTGAGGTTATCCGTCAGGAACTTCTAAAGCATTTCAATCTCCACACCATACTCCGACTTCCTACTGGCATCTTCTATGCTCAGGGAGTAAAGGCTAATGTGCTTTTCTTCACCAAAGGGCAAGAGACAAAGAGAGTATGGTTCTACGACTATCGCACAGGCATCAAGCACACTCTCGCTACACGCCCAATGCAACGTGAGCATCTTGATGATTTCGTGGAATGCTATAACAACCGTCAAGAGACTGAACGCTTCAAGTGCTATGACATTGCCGATATTCTTCAACGAGATAAGACATCTCTCGATATCACTTGGATAAAGCAGACAGACGAGGATGACGATATGCCTCTTTCAGAGCTTATCGCCACAATGGAGGAAAAGAGTAATAACATACAGAATGCCGTAGCACAGCTAAAGGCATTAATGGCTAATATAGAGGAATAGACAAGATGGATACAAAGCGACTACGTCAACGAGTTCTCGACCTTGCTATCCACGGTAAACTCGTTCCCCAAAACCCACAAGACGAGCCAGCCTCTGAACTTCTCAAACGCATAGCAGAAGAAAAGGAAAGACTTGTCAAAGAGGGCAAGATAAAGAAAAGCAAGAAGAAAGACAACGAAGATATTGAGGAAGTGCCATTTGAGGTACCTCAAGGGTGGGTGTGGTGCAGACTTGAAGATATATGCACAATAAAAGGTGGAAAGCGTATCCCTGTAGGCTACACTTTTTCCGATTCTATCACGAATCACATATATATAAGGGTCAGTGATATGAAAAGAGGAACAATATGCCTTGATGATTTGCACTATATTTCAGATGAAGTATATGAAAAAATCAAACAATACTATATTACAAAGGATGACATATACATGACTATAGTTGGCGCAACTATAGGAAAATGTGGTCTTATCCCCAATGAACTGGACCATCAAAATTTATCAGAAAATGCAGCACGAATAATTCCCCACATTCTACAAAAAGAATACTTGCTACATTGTTTAACCGCTAATTTCTGTCAAGAACAATTTATAGGGAAATTACATCATGTTGGGGTACAAAAGATGGCATTATCAAGATTTGTAACAACTCTTATCCCTCTCCCTCCACTTGCCGAGCAACATCGCATAGTCTCAGAGGTTGAGAAATATTTCTCTTTGATTGACATTCTTGAAGAAAGTGAAAATGACCTTCAGCAGTCTATCCAAAAGGCAAAATCAAAAATCCTTGATTTAGCCATTAAGGGAAAACTCGTTGAAAAAACAGGCGAGTGGGAAGAAAAGAAACTTGGAGATATATGCAATTATGGTAAATGTATCACCGTCAACGTTGAAGATATAGCACCAGACAGTTGGGTCTTAGAACTTGAAGATATAGAAAAAGATACAGCAAGAATACAAAATCGGATTTCTCGTCAAGAAAGAGAAATAAAGGGAACAAGACATTCATTCAAAAAAGGAGATGTTCTTTATTCAAAACTTAGGACATATCTGAATAAAGTCTTAGTTGCTAAAGAGGATGGTTTTTGTACAACAGAAATAATACCGATTAAACCTAATGAATGTATAACAGCAGAATACCTTTGTCATGTAATGCGTTCTAAGTATTTCGTTGATTATACAGTTCAATGTGGATATGGAGTAAAAATGCCACGTCTAAGTACAACAGATGCAAAAAAAGCCATAATTCCTCTCCCTCCACTCGCAGAGCAAAACCAGATAGTTACAAAGATTGAGGAACTTTTCACACAATTAGACAATATAGCAGAAGCATTGAAATAATATGAATAGACTTATCATCATAGGTAATGGATTTGACTTGGCTCATGGTCTCAAAACCAGTTATAAAGACTTTATAAACTGGTATTGGGAGCAGAGAATTGACGACCTTGTAAGCAACCATACAACAGAGTTAAAGGATTGTCTTTGTACTATATATATTACTAAAGAAAGTGGATATTCAAGTTGGTCTTCTTTCGCATCTAAAAATTTCCACTTTAAGATTTTTTATAATAAAAAAAACACAGGTCTCGATTTTTTTCAATTTATAAAAGAAAAACGCGTGTACTTTACCATCAAATACACCCATATCTTTGAAAGAATAACAAATAGTATTGAGACCAAAGGATGGGTTGATATTGAGGTCGAGTACTACGAATTACTGAAAAAGTATTCTGATAACATTGAAAAGTGCAAGGAACTCAATGAACAATTAGATTTTCTGCGAGAGAAATTGTCCCAATACTTAAATAGCTTGCCAAAATGTAAAAGGAACAATCGTATCTTCAATTTAATGACAGATATCTTTGATCCCGCTGATTTTGCTATTAGCAGTTATAAAAAAACAATAGAAACCATATGTGGATATTATAAAGAGCTAAATATAGAGTCTATAAGACATAATACTAAAGAATTGCCCAATTGGATACCCAGGCAAATTATGCTTTTAAGTTTCAACTACACAAAAACGGTAGAGTTATATAATAATCACAACATTTCATATAATTACATCCATGGTGAACTATCAAAACCTGACGAGATCATCTTTGGTTATGGAGATGAATTAGACAAAAACTATAACGACTTACGTGACAAGAATGAAAACGAACTACTCAGATATATAAAATCAGTAAAGTATCTTGAAACAGGTCATTATAGAGATATGTTGAGTTTTATAGAGTCTGCACCTTTCCAAGTTTTCATTATGGGACATTCTTGTGGAAACTCTGATCGTACTCTGCTCAATACAGTATTTGAGCATGAGAATTGTGTATCAATAAAGCCTTTCTACTATGTGAAGCCTGATGGAACTGACACATATCTGGAACTTGTACAGAACATTTCCCGAAACTTCACTAATCCAAAATTATTCCGTGATAGGGTTGTTTATAAAGAGCTATGCCAAGAACTCCCTCAATGTCCCAAAGACACTAACGAATAGTGTTTCGCAAAGGAATACAGGCATTTATATTGCTAAAAGTTGCAGGAATGTATCAATATCAACAACCTCCACCTGTGGAAAATCTATCTGTCTGAGAATATTGAAATGATTATCCTCAGTAACAATACATTTGGCATTACTATAGATAGCACAATCTACAAACTTATTGTCATCAGGATCTGCTTTAATAAGTTGAAACTTATACATAGGATCAACCATTATGGTGTTCTTGTTCGATAATATAGCATTAACTATATTGACAGCAATTGTATGGTTCATCTTCTTTGTAAGTATCTCTTCATACTCAAGAAGAATCTCTGTACTAACACACCATTTAAATCTTCCGCAAAGGAAATCAATCAGAATCCTATGATATGGACTCTGACTCGGGATAGACATTAGGAGACAATTTGTGTCAATAGTAAATCTATCCATCTTAGGCAATTAATAACTGGTACGCATGTGTTCGTGCTTCCACTCTTCAATAGTGGATTCACCAACCATTCCCTCACTCCACAACCGATCTGCTTCTCTGATAGCCTTCTCTGCAAAATAATTAGAGAGGAGATCGCTGATTTCAGACATTTCCTGATCATCCTGAACATGACTCATCAGGTTGATAACCTTCAGCTGATATGGTGAGAATGTTTTCGTTGCTGCTATCATATTGTCACAAGTATTAAACATTATTATTTGCTTGCAAATTTATACATTTTCCATGTATTATGCAAAATTTCGAGCTAAAATCCATCATTTTTTTACAGAATTGCAAAATATTAGATAAAAATCCTCGTGATCAAGCCTTCTTCAACAACAATAACAATTACAATAATTACAATAAAAAATGTACACTCTTATCTATGAACCCTCAAATAAACATATCAGAGAGGGGGTAAGATGGATAATAGTATGCATCTAAAAATTAATTGTAATTGTAATTATTCGGCCTGTACGGATTAAAAAAATTAATGCGAAGAGTTTTATCGTTCATTACTTTCCTGTGGTTAGTGGGTCTTCTACAAATCTCCGTGCTTTCCGTGTTCTGAAAAATGTGGTGTAATAGTTGGTGTAATACTATTTTTCAAAAAGTTTTTAACGCCGAGTATTACACCTTTGCAGTTTTGAGTATATTAAACATTTAAGTATCAATCCGTTTACTTTGGTGTAATACCCCCGAAAGTATTACACCAGTATTACACCAAATAGCCCGAAATGGTGTAATACTTTCGGGGGGTATTACACCTCATCTAACGTACTGATAATCAACAAAAATATCACTCATAACCCCAAAAGGTGTAATACCCTCTTAAAAAACTTTTTGATTTTTTTCTTTGCAAGGGTATTACACCAACCTATTACATCCGCTCGTCCTTCGCTCTTCCTTCGCTATAAGTCCGTACCAAAGTCGGTGGAAGTCCGCTCCATAGAATAGGCGAGAAATGGGACTTGCACCGACTTTGGTAGGGAATTACATAGGAGTTGCGATTTAATCAACGAGAGTTCGACAGATCGCAATAACCTTTTATCCACTGCGTGGAGCTACACGAGATTTGTCGCAGACCCACTGACCATAGGGAGGTAACTGACGTTTATTATTGTCAGTTAAAAGCAGCTTACTGCCAGACAATTATAATTGGCCGAATTCACGTTATTTTTTTGTATTACTCATGCAAGGTTTCTTAATCTCGTGCATTATATGAATGTAAACATTATTTTATTAAACCAAACAGTAAAGAATATGAAATCAAAAGTGTTTTTATGGGTGAGTCTGTTACTACTCAGTTTGACATGCCTTAGCAGTTGCAGCGAAGATGAAGATGACAATTATGCAGACCAATCTGGTATTATCGGAACATGGTATCTAATTGGTGCATCTGATGGTTGGGGTGGTTATAATCAATACAACGAAGGGGAGGTAATCATTATTTTCTCCCAAAATGGTGAGATGAGTGTTATCAACACGAGGGATGATCAACAACCTATTGCAACAGGCACACGTCCGTACTATTTAACAGACGTGGAGAAATCCATATACACTAATGAACCAAGACAAGGTGTAAATTGGGGATCTCTCACATATAGCCTCACTTTCGAGAATGGAAAACTTGGGCTTAATCCAGAAGCATTTGATGCTCCAGGATATACCCTGAAAAGAACAACGAAGAGCGAAGCCCTAAAGTGGAGCATGCATTGAGCGTATTTATGCTCTCAACCACAGCAATGAATCATACGTCTGCGTGAAGCGAAGGGAAAATAACTAAATGCACAGAAAAATTTTTATAATCAAGAATTAGAGAATTTGAGAAGGTTTAGCTCGACGGCCGAAGGGAAAGTCAATTTTTCTTTTGAATTTATAAGAATTTGAGAAAGGTCGCATACGCTCCTGTTAATCACGGCTATTCTCAATGCTACGCAAGTAGCAAAATTCTCTCTTTCGCATTAATTCAAAAAATCTCTAATTCTCTAATTCTTGATTATAAAAATAAATTTGATCACATACTTAACAACGAAATTTGTTATATAGAAGACATAACATCAAACCACGCAGGGAGAAAAACAACGAATTGAACGAATTTAAACGAATATACATTTGAGAAATGCAACCCATAATAAATTTGGGTGCAAGAGACATTTCGTTTAATTCGTTAAATTCGTTGTTGATTTTTTTCACATTAATGACGCATTAATTTTTCCTTTGAACACGGAATACACAGAACAAACGAAACTTTTCGTTTCTTTCGTGCTTTTAGTGTTCAGAAAAAAGTTTTTCATACTCGTATTTTTCATCTGCTTCAGGTTCACTTCAAATCCGTTCCAAGTCCCTTTCATGGAATAGGCGAGAAATGGGAGTTACATGGGAGGTACATAGGAGGTGCAAGGGAAGAAAGAACAAGGTAATTAATGTGAGTTCTACCAATTGCAACAAGTTGCTTTTAACTGACAATAATTCTTCGCAAGCTCAGGCACTACGTGGAGTCCCAATCTACGCAATTTTTTCCATAAATTTTCATTTTATGATTATCCGCATTTAGCCGAAAAACGGGCTGTAAGCCCAAAAGCTCATAGCATAGGGCATCGCCCTATGTAAAAGGGATTTAGAATATTCGCCCTGTAGGGGCAAAAGCATTATTATATTAGAGCTTTTGCCCTTGCAGGGCGCAAGTTCACCCCTCCAATTTACCACTGGGCGTTGCCCTGGGCTAGTAGCTTTTGCCCCTTCAGGGCGTTATCACGTAATTGCGGATAATCATTTTCATTTTTATTGGTTGAAAATTGGCAAGAATGGTAATTAAAGTGAATTCAATGAATTAAAAGCAATGTTGTTTAGCAGCAAGCTGCTGTTTATGGAACAAAAATTATCCAAAATTATTCGCAAAGCTCATCAAGCTAAAGCAAGTTTCCAGAAAATTTATTCTCAAAATTTTTATTTTATAATTTTATGAGTCAAATTTTCTGGTCATCGTCGGGAATTTTTGTTCCAAGTCCAAGCAACGGAGTTGCTTTTTAAGGTATTTTGAATTCATCGAACTCGCGTTAGTTTACGACAATTATTCCAACTATCAAAAATAACAACTTTTACAGCTTCTGTATTCTGTAAATCACATTATGTTCAAGGGCGAGTGGACGGTTGTGTGCAAAGAATACAACGCCGGTTTCTGGGGCTTTCACCTCTTCGCGCACAGAGCAGTCGTATGGATCGAGTATTCGGGCAAGGGTGTCGCCTGTAAATACATTCTGTCCTGCGCCAACAATACGATAGAAGATGCCGGCACGGTGGGCGCGTATATTTATAAGGTCTTCTTCTTCCATAAGAATGCTGTCATAGCCAATGCTACGCACTTCGTTATTGCTCACACCTATTCGGTTAAGGAAACGCAGTATTGCATCAATGGTCTGATCAGATGTGGAGTGCTCCACGTGGTTTGTCTGACCAGCATAGATGCTGAACGCCTTGGTGTTCCATAGTTGCCAGTTATAGTTGAGAAGCGTGGTGTCGTAAGGCAGAGGGATGCGTGTGGTGACAAAGGGAAGTCCGAAGAGTCGGGCATCGTCAATATCCTCATAGCCAGTCTTGAGCATACGCACATGAGGCACAAAATCGCCTGGGATATAGAAACTTGCCATCTGTATGCCGTATTCGAATCCCTCAAGGCACTTGAAGATTGCTGCTGCTATGCGCTGGGTAGTCTCGCCCTTGTCATAGCCAGGGAACATACGGTTGATGTCGGTGTTATCCATCGTCCAAAAACGTCGTGCCACGTTCATTGAGAATGGGTTGCACGAAGGGATGACGAGGATTCGCTTGCCCTTGCATATACAGCCCTTGGCTTCTATTTCCGTAAGTCGCTGGATGAGTCGCGCACAGATATACTGCTGCTGAATCTCATCGCCTCGCATAGCGCCTACGATGGCAACGGCTTTCTCGCCCTCACCAAACCAGTAGCCGTTGATGCGGAACTCATCACGATAGGGTGACGACATCTTGTATAGTGTTACTTTTTCCATTTGAAAATATACTTTGAGAATGTAGGAAAGGAAATCAGCTTGCGCTGATGGGGGGAATTTCAGCTTGCGCAGAGTTGGGAAAGTAAATTAAGAATAAATTAAATCAGTAAATTATATTCAGTAAATGAATTTACAGAATTATTTTTATCAAGAATTAGAGAATTAGCGAATTTCTTTTTTGAATTTTGAAGAATTTGAGAAAGGTCGCTTACGCTCCTGCCAATCCCGCCAATTCCCAATGCTACGTAAGTAGCAAAAATTCTCTTTTTCCCATTAATTCAAGAATCTCTAATTACTTCCCTGCGGTCAGTGGGTCTTCGACAAATCTCTCTAATTCTTGATTATAAAATTAATTCGAATACTTTTTAAATTCTTGTTTTTAGATTTAATCTTGGTAATTTATTAACTTTAATTTACTGATTTAATTTACTCCCAATTTTCTTTCCAAACAATTCCTCGCGTAAGCGAGACCTTTCCGTAAAACCTTTCTTTCATTCGTTAGTCTTAAAGATTCGTGCCATGAGAGAACCTTCATAAACGATAGGATAGGCGCGGATGGTGAAGAGGAATCCGTGACAGGGAGAGACGACACGGCTGAGTATCTTACCTTCGAGAGGAGAGACTATCTGACCAATCTCATCGCCTTCATTAACCATTTTTCCTGTGGTCATGTCGGTAAGGAAGATACCGCTCGCCTCCGCGTTGAGGAATTCTACGCTGTCGCCCTTGCATACATAAGGTAGCTCCTTCAGTTGGGTGACATCCACATCACCACTCCACATTTCCATTTCCTTCATGAGATTGAGAATGCCTGTGACGAGTCGGATGCACATTCCGCGGTTGATACGCTCCCCTACCCCCATCTCTGCAACAAGGCAAGGAGTGCCAGTTGAGTTGAGCGAATGGGCAAGGGTGGATTCAAGTACGGTGGCGGCATCGTGAACCCAGATGAAGTCTATGCCGAGATGATGGGCGAGAGGCACGAGCGTTTCCTCATCATTAACGTTGATGCGCACCTGTGGCGTCTCGCGAAGATACAGGTTGCTTGAATGAACGTCAAGAACGAGGTCGGCACCTTTCAGGTCTTCAATTATCTGATAGGCAGCCTGTTCGGCAAGCGTACCATGCTTTATGCCCGGAAAGATACGGTTCATGTCGAGGTCGAAGTTCGGGATGCCACGTTGTATGGTGTCTATGCCGAGCGGATTGAGTGCAGGGTAAATCTCAACCGTGCCGTTAAGCTGGCCAATATTCGCCTGAATAATACGCACAAGCTCGTAGCACACCATCTGTCCCTCGAGTTCGTCACCGTGGGTACCAGTAACGATACAGACGCGCTTCGTGCCTGTACCGTTCGTTATTACGTTCTTCTGAATGCGAAACTGCTCATCAATAGGCAGTTCGGAAGAGATGATGGTTTTGATCATAGATGAAAAGAGAACTACGGCCCCTCACCCGCCTTTCAGGCACCATCTCCCTAGGGGGCGAGGGGGAAGTTACATTTTGTCGCTTTTGAGGATTTCCTTGCGAGTTCATTACATACTTTTCCCTCGCCCCTTGGGGAGAGGGTGTCCGAAGAACGAGTGAGGGGCCATTATATTTCCTTTAATGTAACATTTATCTGTGTCTGCTGATTTGAATATCCGTTGTATTGTCCTCTGGAGACTGGGCAATCGGCTGCATCACGACCGTGAGCGATTTTGACATATCCATATTCGATCTTGTGATCGTAGGTAGGGTCCAAACCGTACCAGTTGTCTTGCTCGAATACCTCTACCCAAGCGTGCGTCTCGCCAGTTCCCTCTACTATTCCGCAGACGTATCTGGTCGGGATTCCATATTGACGACAGATAGCAATCATGAGGTGGGCATAGTCCTGACAAACACCGTGACACGACTCAAGAACATCCTGTGCCGTAGTATCCATATCAGTAGAATGAGGTATGTATGTCAGTATGCCGTTGACATAATGCATAATGGACTCCGCCTTTTCCATACAGCTCATTTCAGCCGAGAGCGAAAATGAGATGGGAGTATGAAGGGATGTGAGGCGTGTCGGCTGGAGCCAAACGGAAATAGGCAGGGAGTCACTATGTATCTTGTAAGGTTGCATGGAGACAATTCCCGTACTGACATACGCCATTGACTGGTGCGGTTCGCGGTTGCCTCCATAGACGAGTCGGTTGCTGAAGGTGTCGGTGCCGTGGTGCTTCCAGTAGGTTGGTGGCAGTATCAGGTGTTCTTCTTCCACGCTCATATACTCACCAAGCACGGGTTGGCAGCGTATGAGAAACTGATGGTTGCCAACAGGGTTGGTGAATGACACTATGGTGTTATAACAGTACAGGTATCTTTTCATGTTCATTTTGGGTTTAGTGATTAGCGTTTAGTGATTAGGATGTAACTCTAAACACTAATCACTAAACTCGAAACTTCTAAATCTTGATCATTTGGTTGACATATTTTATCACCTTCTGCTTGTATTCCTCGTCAGAGAGGTTGAAGGCTTCCTCAACAAGAAGTGCGTCGAGTTGGTTGGCTGCATCGCTGTCAACTGATGCAGGGATTTCAAGGAGGTATTTCTTCAATGTCTTATAACTGAGAGTGATACGCTTGAGATCGTAGTTGTAGCGCAGCATCATGTCAAGGAACTCCACGTGTCGGCCTATCATCATGAGGGTGAGGATGCGCGTGTTGAAGATGCGCTGTTCGGCAGAGCCCCAGAAGGCGAGCGACCAGTCGGTGATGTACTGGAGTAGCGTGAAGTTTATCTTGTTTTCCTTCTTGCATTTCTTCATTAGGGAAATGCTCAGTTCGATGTATGAGAGTGTTTCTGTGTAGATGTCCTCTCTGAGGAGTATGGCATTATCCATGGCATGGTTAAGGGCTGAGAACACGCTTGAAGGGTTGTTCTCGTCATAGACCATGCCGAGTGCGAATGCCTCGTTGTCGGTGTAGCTGTTGGATGGATCGAGCGCATTTCTAAGTGCGTGATATTTCTCTGGATTGCCATCGATCATCTGGTCGTAGCACTTGTGTAGGAGGTGCAACGTCATATAGACGCGCTCCTGATAACGTCCGAGCCAATATAGCTGATTAGCCTTGCTTGCTGATATGATTAAGTTTCTTACCATGATAGTACAAGTTTAAATGAAAAAAATGAAAAGTGAAAAATGAAAAATACAGATTACAATTATTTGTGTATTCCTGTTAGCGATAGAAACTAACTTGTATTTTATAATTTATATATTTTTCATTTTTCATTTTGTAGAGCTACCCACGTATCCTTGAATCCACCACCCTGTGATGAATTGACCACATAGCTGTCGGGATTACGGGAGAAGCGTGTCAGACCGCTCTTCCATACCTTTACGTCCTTGCTACTGCTAACGACGAATGCACGGAGGTCAGCCTTGCGCCATACAAGCTCGTCACCTTCGAGAATCTCAAGGTCCTTGAACTCCACAACCTCCTGTGCTATCCAACGACGAGGCTCCTTTATGACAAGATCCTTGAGTTCGGCAAGTTTATCAGGTGAGAGTTCGCTTCCGAACACAACACCATAGCCGCCAGCCTCGCTGACATCCTTTATCACGAGTTTGTCGATATTGGCAAGCACATAGTCATAATCTTCCTTAAAATAAGGCAGATAGGTAGGTGCATTCTGCAAAATGCTATCTTCTCCGAGATAGTATTTCACCATTTTGGGCACGAAATAGTATATGCCCTTGTCATCGGCTACGCCATTGCCTATACCGTTGATAAGTGCCACGTTGCCAGCCTTGTAAGCCTGCATCACGTTTGGAATGCCAAGTAATGATGAAGCCTCGAATACCATAGGATCCATGTATTCATCGCTTATTCGACGGTAGATGCAGCCCACGCGCGTCTTCTCACGGAACATTCCGGCATAATATACTATGTCGTTCTCAACGAACAAATCACCAGGGTAGGCGAGCGTTGCGCCCGTCTTCTCGGCAAGATACGAATGCTCGAAGAAAGCGGAGTTGTAGCGGCCTGGGGTGAAGATTACGGATATTCCACGACCATCGTTCATATCGTCCATCATGTCACGGAGCAGGTCGGCATAGTCGCGGTTGTCGGCTATGGCATTGGATGCAAACGTGGATGGTGATACCTTTCGGCTCACGCTTCGCGCTATCATCGGATAGCTGGCACCTGAAGGGATGCGAAGGTTATCCTCTAATACGTACCATTTATCATCCTTGCCTTCTACGAGGTCAATGCCTGAGATGTGCGAGTAGATCTTGCCCTGCGGACTGATTCCCTCACATTCGGGCATATAGCCTTTGGAAGAATATACGAACTCCTCTGGTACTATACCATCGCGGATGATATTCTTTTCGTGATAGATGTCCCACAGGAACATGTTGAGTGCCTTCACGCGCTGGCTGAGACCTTTCTCCAGATACTCCCAGTCGCTGTGGCTTATCACTCTCGGGACAGAATCAAATGGAAAGAGCTGTTCGTTGAATATACCATTCTTATATACTCCGAAACGGACTCCATATCGCTCCATCCATCTGTTTACTGTGTCCCTGCTACTTGTTAATTCTTTAATGTTGATACTCATCTCAATAATTTTGTTTGTGTTGTTGTACTGAACGTATAAGGATTAAAGTATAGCGTCTTTTTCCTTTTTGTCTTCATTTCTGGTGCAAAGATAAGCATTTTGTCGTATTTTTTCAAGAAAAGCCACCAAAAAGAAACAAATTTTTCTTTATAAATACCAAAATGAAACATAGAACAAATATACAGATTACAGAATATAAGTAAAAAGCGGTATAATCATTACATATCGTAAGTTTGATGTCAATCTGGCTTTCGGGCAATAAAAAAGGGTCACCGCTGTGACCCAATCTTTGTTAACCTTAAATCTAATACTATGAAAAACACGATGCAAAGTTATATAGTTTTTGCCTTTTATGCAAGTTTTTGCGTAGTAAAAGTGTATTTCGTACAGCAATTTCTCAATTTTTGACAAGTATAGTTTGCATTTGGGATATTAAGAGATTAAGAAATTAAGAGATTAAAAGATTATCACCTTGCAACATTCTAACAATATCTTAATATATTAATTCCTTAATTTCTTACAGCCACGTCGCCAACAGATGCGCGAACCACCCTCTGAATCTATCGCCACATGAGCGCCATTTACGCCAACGCTCTTCTGTAAGACGATAGCTTTGTTTCTTATCCACGTCAAAGAGGCGGGATAACTCGTTGGTGGTGTGACTATCGATGATAATAGCATTCGCCTCATAGTCCCAGCGAAGAGAGCGGGCATCGAGGTTAGTACTACCCACAGTGCAGAAACGTCCATCAACCATTATGACCTTAGTGTGATGAAATCCACCTTGGAATATCCAAATATCTGCTCCGCGCTTCATAAGTTTGTGTAGGTTGTAGAAAGCGCAGTCAGGTGTGAGTGGTATGTCACTATTCTCGCCCATCATAACCTCGACCTTTACGCCACGCTTGATGGCGTTGTATAGTGCCTTACGGATGCTGTGGGTGAGGGTGAAATATGGATTTAGGATCTTGATACTATCCTTTGCTGATTCTATGGCAGAACGATAGAAATGGCGCACCACCTTATTTGTCTTATGTGGTTCGCGATTGGCTATGCCCACCATCTTGTGGTAGGCGGTAGCTGTTGTGTCAGGCTTGAGGTTATGGAAATAGTCGGCACGCTCCTTGCGGAAATATTGCTCTCCGTCGATTGTCTCACCTGTGACACGTTTCCACATCCTAAGGAATATTCGCTGGAGGGTATTCACCTCCTCGCCATCAAGACGGCAGTGCATATCGTGCCATGAGCCGACTTCCTCCGTACCGTTGATATAGTAGTCGGCTACGTTCATACCGCCTGTATAGGCTATCTTTCCATCGATGACGACTATCTTGCGGTGGTCACGGTGGAATACATGGTTGATGTATGGGAAGTTAAGCGGATCGAACTCGTAAAGCTGTATTCCTCTCGCACGCTGGTATTCCACATGCTCCTCTTTTAATGGACGGTTGTTGCTCGCGTTTCCGAAGGCATCGTATATGGCACGTACCTCCACCCCCTCGCTGGCTTTCTCGGCGAGAAGATCGAAGAGCGCATTTGCAATGGAATCGTTTCGGAAATTGAAGTATTCAAGGTGTACACTATGTCGTGCCTGGCGTATGGCCGCAAACATATCCTTGAATTTCTCTGCTCCGTTGGTGAGCAAAGTCACGCTGTTGTCATGGGAGAATGTAACGCCCTCGCTCCGCATTATGTTAGCGATGAGGGAGTCGGAGAAAGGGAATGCGGCCTCTCCCCCCGCCCTCCCCCGTAGGGAGGGAGCCGGAGTGCTTACGGAGTCTCCTTTTAAGGCTGATTTTGAATGGGAAGGTAATAGGAAGAAGAGAAAAATAAGAAAAAATATTCCACAACCTCTACCCATTCCCTTTCTTGTAGAGAGGGAGTGGGAAGGGGAGGGGTATGTGTATATATATTTATTGATATAGTTTTTTTGTGTGGTAATCATTTTTATCGCGCTCCGGCTCCCTCCCTACGGGGGAGGGCGGGGGGAGAGGCCTTGGTTTGTTATCCTTTTACTTCATATGCACATCCGTCTGTGGGAATGGAATCTCGATATTGTTTTGGTTGAGAGTGTTATAGATGCACTCAAGAATCTTACCATCATCGCCATAGCCGGTATATACGCTTACCCATACGATAACCTTGAGAACGAGGGCAGAGTCACCAAGTTCCTTGAGGACGATGCTGATACCCTTACTCTGGTTGATGCAGTCAAGCTGTGAAAGTGCTTCGGTAAGAACCTTCTTGCATTCGCCTATGTTGGTGCCGTATGCTACTCCAACATCAAGGACATGACGCTCGTAGCCGTGGTTACGAGTCATATTCTGATAGTTCTTGGTGAAGAGTTGTGAGTTTGTGAAAGCTATCACAGAGCCATCTACCGCTGTTACCATAGTACTGGTGTAGGAGATACTTGTCACCTTACCACGTATGCCGTCGCAGACGATGAGGTCGCCAATCTTCACACGACCGGTCATGAGGGCTATGCCATAGTAGATGTTCTCAAGGATTTCCTTTGACGCGAAACCGATACCTGTTGACAAGCCGCCTGTGATGATGACGAGCCACTGGCTTCCGACATGGAAGAGGGCAAGGCTGACAATGAACCATACGCCCCACACAACGACCTGAAGCACGTTCTTGATCATTACAAGGCGTGACTCAGCACTTGAGGCATCCGACTTGTAAAGATACAATGCGACAAGTTGCTTGAGTGTCTGGTTGATGTAGTTGAATACGAACCATATTATGATGACCATGCAGACTGTTGAGATGCTTGCCTGGAAGTTCGGGAAGTCGATGTACTTATGTCTGAACATCTCAATTGTCTGTGCGGTGAGGTTGAATACATCTGCCGCCCAATAGAAGCTGACAAGCACAGAACATACGCTGCATGTAGGGAGGAATACCCAATAGAAGAGACGGTAATACCAATTCTCGGTGACAGGGCGTTCCTCTATCTTCTTTATCTTGCTGTATTCCTTGAACCAGTCGCGTATGCAGGTGATGGTGAGGATGCAAGTGAGCTGCATGATCCACCAGATGAGAATCTGTACGGAGAGCAAGGTGTAGCCTACCATTGAGCTTATAAGGGAAACGACGAATACCAGTTGTGAGATATAGGCATATACCACGTCGCTTCGTTCTATATTCTGGTTGTGACGGCGTATGACACTCCATTGCCACAGACAGCACGCAAGCAGAATAGGAGGGAATATTAGGTTTACGAGGTGGTTTGGAATAAGTATGATTCGGAAACTGATGACTATGAATCCATTGAAGAGTAGTGGGGCATATACGCGGAACGTGCTTATGGTCTGCTCAGCCTTTACTCGGAGAAGTATGGAAATGAGCACCACGCTCAGCAACCATGCGAACTCAACGAGAAGGTCGGCTGCCATGATGGTGAAGTTCTGGCTTGAACTGAGGCGCAGTATTCCGAGGCTTATGGCAAAGGTTACTGCCGTTGATGCCAGGATTATGCATGTGCGCTTGGCAAGGAACCAATCGCCGATTCTGCCGAACTTACCCCTCCTTATCAGTTTTGTTGCTAACCAGCGGACGATGAGCTGGTTGAGCAGGATGGCGATTATGCCATATATGAGAATACCGATGAACAGTTCTCCGATGAGACGTGGATCCCATTGGGTACCGCCCTTCACCTGATAGAAATATTTGTCGTCGATACTTTCCTTTGTCTGTACTATATAGTCGCCAAAACGTGAAAGGATGGTGAAGTATGAGTCACCACCATTTTTGAAGATGCTATTCTGAATCTCCTTGTATCGCTTGTTGGCATAGTCGTTGAGGTTACGTAGCTTCTCTTCCGTGCGGTTATACATATAGATGTTCTCGGTGAGTTGCTGCTGGTTCTCCACGAGCATACGTCGGGTATTGACAGCCATGGCGAGACATACGCTGCGGTCTATCTTTCCTCGTTCTGTCAAGCGATTCGTTCGCATGGTTCTAAGGCTGTTTATCAGACTGTCGTAGCGTGCTACAGCTACGTCGCCCTTGCTCACGTATGCCTTGAATGGCTTGATTTTCTTCTCGAATTCCTTGTACTGTTCCGTTGCCTCATGGCAGGCATAGGTAAGGTCGAATACAAATCCGTCCTTCTGTGAATAGAGCATGAGTGCATTTTGGTTGGCACGGTCAGTTTCCTGTATGATGGTTGATATTACACGCAGTCGGGAGTTTTTCGTTTGTGCCTGACGAGCAGAGTACTCATCATGGTATTTGATGAGTTCCTGACGAAGTATGCGGAGGGTGCTTTCAAGGCTGTCCTCTTTGAGAACGGCTTTTGAAGGGAGTGCGAATCCTGCTATAAGAACTGCAAGAAAGAGAATTCTTTTCATCATTTTTGTTAGTTGAAATTGTATTTTGCCCGCAAAATTACTAAAAATATTGCGCAAAACCGATGTTTTTCCTCGAAAAATCGTAACTTTGCCATTCAAAATCATAAAAGTAATCTTTTTTAACAAAAAATATAGTTATGAAACTTATTGCAGATAGCGGAAGTACGAAGACCGACTGGTGTGTTTTCGATACAGATAATGATACGGTGGTTCGCTGTTCCACGCAAGGAATAAATCCATTCCACATGACGGAGGATGCAATTCTCAATATTCTCAAAAATGAGTTGCTACCACAGATTAAAACACTATGTTCTTCAATAAAAAGTATTGAGTTCTATGGTGCTGGCTGTACCATTGCAAAGATTACAGTAATGGAGGCTTTGCTTACCGAGATATTTCCTTCCGCAGAGAATGTGATTGTGGGTAGTGATATGCTTGGTGCGGCAAAGGCTTTGCTTGGGAACAATGAAGGTATCGCCTGTATTCTGGGTACTGGTGCCAATTCGTGTCTGTATGATGGTGAGAAAATCGTGAGTAATGTATCGCCTATGGGATATATTCTTGGCGATGAAGGTAGTGGCGCAGTTCTTGGCAAAACTTTCATAAACGAGCTTTACAAAGGTGGACATCAGGACTTCATTAAGGTATTTGAAAAAGAGACAGGCTTGACACAGGCTGATATCATTCAAAAGGTGTATAGAGAACCTTTACCCAACCGTTTTCTTGCTTCATTGTCAAAGTTCATCGGTGCTCATATTACTGATGAACAATGGATTGAGGATATGGTATTGAATTGTTTCCGCGATTTCTTCAAAAAGAATGTAAGGCATTATAACCGAAAGGATCTTAGTGTTAGTTTCGTTGGAAGTGTTGCTTATTACTATAAGGCTCAGCTTGAAAAAGCGGCGGAAATGGAAGGGTATAAGATTGGGAAAATATTAAAAAGCCCGCTCCAATAAATTATAAAATGAAAAATGAAAAGTGAAAAATACAAGTTACTATTATCATTTGTCTTATAAACAGAAAACGTAACTTGTATTTTTCACTTTTCATTTTATTATTTTTTCATTTACTTAGCGTAAGCAACAGAACGAGTCTCGCGGATAACAGTAATCTTGACCTGACCTGGATAGGTCATCTCTGTCTGGATCTTTGTTGCGATATCGCCGCTAAGTGCCTCTGTCTCTGCATCGGTCATCTTATCAGCACCAACGATAACGCGAAGCTCACGACCTGCCTGAATAGCGTATGTCTTTGTTACGCCAGGGTAGCTCATAGCTATAGCTTCAAGGTCATTGAGACGCTTGATGTAAGCTTCTACGATTTCACGACGAGCACCAGGACGAGCACCAGAGATAGCATCACAAACCTGTACGATTGGAGCAAGCATAGTGTTCATCTCCATTTCATCGTGGTGAGCACCGATAGCGTTGCAAATATCTGGCTTCTCCTTATATTTCTCTGCAAGCTTAGCACCATAGAGTGCGTGTGGAATCTCACACTCCTCATCAGGTACCTTACCAATATCGTGAAGCAGACCTGCACGCTTTGCCTTCTTTGGATTGAGACCAAGCTCAGATGCCATAACGGCACAGAGATTGGCCGTTTCACGAGCATGTTGAAGAAGGTTCTGACCATAAGAAGAACGATATTTCATCTTACCAACGATACGTACAAGCTCTGGGTGGAGACCATGAATACCGAGGTCGATAGTTGTACGCTTACCTGTCTCGATAATCTCGTTGTCAAGCTGCTTCTTCACCTTTGCCACGACCTCCTCGATACGTGCAGGGTGGATACGTCCGTCAGCAACGAGCTGATGGAGGGCAAGGCGGCAAACCTCACGACGGATAGGGTCGAAACCTGATATTACGATTGCCTCTGGAGTATCATCAACTACGATTTCAACACCACAGGCAGCTTCGAGAGCACGGATGTTACGACCTTCACGACCGATGATACGACCTTTCACCTCATCATTTTCGATATGGAAAACGCTTACAGAATTCTCAACAGCTGTTTCTGTTGCAACACGCTGGATTGTCTGGATGACAATCTTCTTTGCCTGCTGATTTGCGTTGAGCTTTGCCTCGTCCATAATCTCATTGATATAGGCTGCGGCATTTGTACGAGCCTCGTCCTTGAGGCTTTCAACGAGTCGGTTACGTGCCTCGTCGGCAGAGAGGCCAGATAATTCTTCGAGTTTCTCGCGCTCCTTGAGCTGCATCTTTTCAAGCTCCTCCTCCTTCATAGCGAGGAGTCGCTTTTCGTTATCTACACGCTGCTGGTACTGGTCGATTTCCTGACGGCGACGACCAAGTTCCTCCTGACGCTGGTTAAGGCTGATCTCACGCTGCTTCAAACGGTTCTCGCTCTGCTGAATCTTCTGATTGCGCTGCTGAACTTCCTTTTCCAGTTCGCTCTTCTTGTTAATGAACTTCTCCTTTACCTCCAGGAGTTTCTTTTCTTTCAATACATTTGCCTCCTTCTCGGCGGCATCTATCATCTCCTTATATTTACCTGTGATAATATATCGGAAGATCAAGTAGCCAATAAGTGCACCGATTATAAGTGCAGCTACGGCTATTATTACATATACCATATAATGTTATTTAAGTTAATTAATAATATTCTCAAACATAATGGCAAATAGGCTATTAAAGTACAGCCTCTATTTCAGAAGTAATTTTCTTGAGAATATCATCGTATGGAGCAACGTCATTTCTCTTCGATTCGCTGACAAATCGAAGTGCAATGTCGATCATTGCGTAGTATAGTATCTCCTTATCCGCCTTACGACCCTTCCATACGCTGAAATAGGCATTCACCCTATCGTTGATTAGCGATGCTGCCTCACGATAGAGTGGCTCTTGCTCGGCATCAACTTTGATAGAGATGTCGAGGTCGTATATGTGGATATTGATATGTTGTTTCTCTTTTTTTACTTCTGCCATTGGTCAATTTTAAGTGAAAAATGGAAAGTGAAAAAATTCAAAATACAGGTCACATTTTTCATCGCTTAATTGATTACTTGATATGTCAACATGTATTCTGTACTTTTCTCCTTTATCTTTCATTTAATTATCTGCGTCACTTAGCAGGGTAATACATTGATTGACGTCTCTGATAAGCTTTGCTACGCGATTCCTTGCACTCTCAATATCTCCATCGGTAATTTCTATCATCTTTGCAGTTTTGAGAGCCTGATATTCGCGTTCTTTTTCCGATACAGCCTGTTCGAGCTCGGCAATTTTTTTGTCGCGCTCATCCACCATATTATACAGTTCGCCATTTTCTTTCTTTATCTCCTGATACTTTAGTATCAGTTGGCGCACTCTTGTGGTGAATACGTTCATGTATGCATCGTTTGAGGCCATCAGATAGTACTATTTCGGCAACAAAGTTAGTGAAAACAATTGGTAACTCCAAATTTTTTCCTAACTTTTCTTAAAAATACTGATATTTTGCTTACTGCTGTTCTGCTGGCTGCTTTTCTTTCTTGGCAAGCATCACTACCTGATACACAAAGCCGTTAACCCATTCCTGAGAGAAGCCGAGACGCTGGTTATACTTACGAACATTTACAACGGTTTTCAGCGTACCTGGATCAGAGAAATTATTACTCGTAAACACCTGATTCACTGTCTTTTCCGTAGCAGTACGGATAACTCCATTGAAGAATGAAGGGATACGCAACTTGAACTTCATCAGATTGCCCATAAGCATCATCATATCCTGAGTAAAGCCCTGGAACTGAAGAAGGTATGGCTGAACATCCTGAAGTTTACGGCAGTTCTTGCCTACGCTCTTGTCAATTTCCTTGAAGAAAGCATCATCGTGACCGTACAGATCCTTCAACATCTTACGACAACGTGCTTTTTCGCCAATGCCAAGTTTATTGTGCTCAGTTGGCACATGAAACGTACTTTTGAAGACTCTAAGATCAGGTAGCATATTGATGTTTGTGATACCAACCTGAGCCGCGATTGCCGCCTGAAAATATACACGGATAAGAGCCATGTAATCCTGCATACCTCCCACCTTGTTCTCTTCTTCCTTTTTTCCGAATATTTTAGAAATTATACTCATGTTTTTTGTGCAGTTTTGTAATATTTCGACCGCAAAGTTAGTATAAAAATTTAGAAAAAGCAATAAATATCGCATATTTGTGAAAGTTTTTTTGAAAAATGTGTGAATTCACGAAATAAAATATTAATTTTGCAGTCACAAAAATTGAAAAACGATGCAAGATATAAGAGGAAATGACATTATCAAATGGGTGACAGTCGTTCTTGACTGGCTCCTGGCGTGCTGTCTGTTGATAGTTTTTGACGAGATCTTACCACAGTATTCGACATCAAGTGCCATGAACGGATCAAAGTCTGAGTTGATGGTTCTTCTTATGTCTATCATTATTGCCACGTTCATCTTCCCGACGGTGATTCATCGCCGTAAGATGAAGGTCGGGTGGATAGTGAGACGAAATGCCTTTCTCGTCATTACAACGATGGTCATCTTCGTCTTCACCTGTAGGATGATGTCAACAAGTGGCAATTACATCGTCTTCGGTGTTGTATATGGCTTAGTTCTCTGGATCGCTATTATGACGCTGAGGTTCTTCGAAAGAGCTATCATCAACCATTTCCGTTCTGAGGGCAAGAACTCTCGTACCATCATATTCATTGGTAACGATCCTGCGAATCTGAACGTGTATAAGGAATTGATGTCAGACCCTGCAACGGGCTACCGAGTACTGGGATATTACAGCGACTCCGTTATCGATGGCGCTCCAGCCTCTCTTCCAAAGATGGGTTCAAGAGACGATTTCCGCAAATTCATGGAGGAATATCCTAACGGTGGTATCGCAGTCGAGGAGATCTATTGCAGTCTTTCGCATAGCCAGGCTGTAGAACTGAGACAGATAATGGAATTCTGCGATAAGAACGTCATAAGATTCTATTACGTTCCACGTATTTTTAGCAATATCCAGCTGTCTCTTCGTCCAGAGAAGTTCGGTGATACGGTTATCTTCACCAATCACCACGAGCCTCTCATGTTCCTCGGTAACAGAGTGATGAAACGACTCTTCGATATTGCTTTTAGTTCAATGGTATTGGTGATGCTTTCACCGCTATTCCCAATCTTGGCTCTGATTATCAAGATGCAAAGTAAGGGACCAGTATTCTTCAAGCAGTTGAGAACAGGACTTAATGGAGAGTCATTCATGTGCTATAAGTTCCGCTCAATGCATGTAAATGCTGATGCGGATAAGATACAGGCAACTAAGCATGATCCAAGAAAATTCCCATTCGGTAACTTTATGCGAAAGACGAACCTCGATGAGCTTCCTCAGTTCCTGAATGTACTGAAAGGCGATATGAGTATTGTCGGACCTCGTCCACACATGATTTTCCATACGGAGAAATACTCTGCACTTATTGATAAATATATGGTAAGACATTTCTCAAAGCCTGGTATAACAGGCTATGCTCAGGTAACTGGTTTCCGCGGAGAGACCGAGGAGCTGTGGCAGATGGAAGGACGTATTCAGAAAGACATCTGGTATATTGAGAATTGGTCTATGTGGCTTGACATAAAGATAATCTTCATGACGGCTCTGTCGATTATTCGTCCAGATAAGGCGGCATATTAATTATAGAAAATAATAAAATAATACAAAATAAAAAATGGAAGAAAACAAAGTGTCTGCAGTGAAACAGACAACCACCGACGACAAGGTCAGTGGCGTATTTAATCTCCAGTTCATAATAACATCGCTTATATTGAACTGGAAGTGGTATTTGCTCTCACTCATCATCTGTGTGGGCTGTGCTATGGTGTATCTGCGTTATGCTTCGCCAGTGTATTCTATTTCGGCTAAAATGCTTATCAAGGACGATGACAGCCCACAGGCATCACGTCGTGGTAGCGCATTGCAGAATGTGGCAAACCTTGGTTTCATGACCAACACCTCTGGTTTCGATAACGAGTTGGAGATGCTGAAGTCTCAGTCTCTTTCAATTATGGCCGTTACCGACCTTAAGCTTTATGTCAACTACTTTGGTGTGGCAAGATTCAAGAAGCAGCTTCTCTACAAGAACCAGCCAGTAAATGTTGATATGGATCTTGAGCACGTGAACGAACTTGAAGCTCCTGTTAATGTGGATATCCAGAACGTAGGCAATAACAAGTTTGATATCAACATCAAGTTTATGTATGTTGATCCTGATACAGAGCAGCTGATTCCAGGCGAGATTTCAAAGTCTGCCCAGGCTCTTCCTTGCATCATCCGCACAAAGGTTGGTGTGATAACAATTACTCCGAACGGACGTAATCTGGTTACGATGGCAAAGATCAAGCACATGAAGGCTATCATCAGCAATCCTTCTGAAGCTGGTATCAAGTATGCCTTCGGTCTTGGCGTAGAGCCTTCTTCAAAGACTACAACCATCGCTAACCTCTCACTCAATGATGGTAGCGTGCAGCGTGGTATTGACTATCTGAATCAGCTTGCCGTTGTATATAACCGT
>CACYXI010000009.1 GCA_902778265.1 uncultured Bacteroidales bacterium
AGATTATTCCTTCCTTTTTGCTTTGTTTCCTTTCTTTCTTTTTATTTGCTTCATCAACTTGATTCTTCCTTACATCCTCAATCTTAGCAAGCAGTTTCTCTAGCGCAGCTTTTCTGTCGTCTTCTATGTCACCTCTCGCCAGGAGTTTTTTCTGTCTGTATATCCAATCGTACAGTTGTCGGTCACCATTTTGCATAGGAACTTTTTTATTGTCGTCAAGGTATTTCGAATATCTGTTACACATTTCAAACCAGTTCCGTTGTCTGGCTCCTACATGAGATCCTGTCCCATTATCGGCATTCAGAATTTCATTTCTTTCTCCCTTATTAAGATTTTCCTCATGAAGTCTTGACACATGATTGATGACATTATCGTTCTTGTACTGTTTAGTACTCTGCAATAGCTGGTCAAAAGCGTGTATTTCTTGATCCGTAAGTCTGCTGTTGAAAAAGTCATCTTTTGTTTTCAGATACCATTTGGAAATATTCAATTCCTCCTTTATTTCCAACCGTGGATGACGCTCCATACGGTTGCAGAAGTCAATATACATCTTGCATGCCGCTTCAAAGTTTATTCTGCCTCCTCCATCGGTTTCTTTTCTTATCAGGTTGGTATTTCTACCGAAGAAAGCTAACTTTGATAAGCTCTTCTTCCTGTTTGCGACATAGATCTGATACGTTTCACCATTATCGGTGAGCTTTGAGAACGAAAGTTCCTGGTCTTGGTCCAGCTGTCCATTATCTGATTTCGATAAATTGCTGTTGTACCAAGTATAGAGACTTTTCTCCTTATAGTGACCAAGTTCAGGCCTGCGTCCGTTCTCTCTCAAGAACTCTGCATACCTATGCCATGAATTACGCCATCTGGAACCCGTTGGTTTCTTAAGTGGATCTGTCATTATATGTCTGTTCTAGAAAATGTCAGAAGCTCGTAACCATTCTTATGGGAGCATTCCGTCATCTTATACACTACTTCACTTCCGTTTGGCAATGTAAAGAATAATGAGCGAGAACGTTCACCAGTGATACGTTTGTCAAACAATACTTTGTAGTATGCATTTACATATTTCTCATTAATACGTGAGCAGATGTAGTCCTTCACAATTTTGCCTTCACGCCAATCGTTGATAATACATGGCAACCACGAAAATCGTTTGACCTGAACATGTATCTCCTCGTCGTTCTCAATAATTCTTTTCAGCGCATTGTAATAAGTTCCATTCTTGTCATCAACTTCATGCTGGCTGTTGGTAGGGTAAAACAATATGTCGTGCACTGTCTTGGCGTCAAAGTAGTAATGGGGATGGATATATCCTATATAGAAGCCCTTAAGTGTCATTTCATAAGCCAATAGTCT
This sequence comes from uncultured Bacteroidales bacterium, assembly GCA_902778265.1. GTDB lineage: Bacteria > Bacteroidota > Bacteroidia > Bacteroidales > Bacteroidaceae > Prevotella. The sequence goes on from CACYXI010000009.1 coordinate 1,357, forward strand.
TCTGTCCCGTTGGCTCATGCACTTTATCTTCTGCCAGACTTCTTCGTATGTCATATATGAACTACTTCAACTGTAAGAGAGAATTCTAACTCTGTTAGTATCGAATTAGTGCTCCTTGAAAACACAGAACGTCAACAAAGAGGTGTTGAACACACATCCCTGTTGACGTCCAATTTTAAAAGATTACTTCAGCGTGCTCTGATACCACTCATAGAGTTTCTTTACACCGTCTTCAATCTCGACCTTATGGTGCCAGCCGAGGCTATGCAGTTTGCTCACGTCGATAAGCTTACGCGGTGTGCCGTTGGGCTTGGTGGTATCCCAAACGATTTCACCTTCGAAGCCGACGGTATCCTTTACGAGATTGGCCAACGCTTTTATGGTCAGTTCTTTGCCTGTACCAACGTTGATATGGCAATTACGGATCTCACCAAGAGATGGGATGGCACCGCCACGACCCTCTGAGTTGTTGCGGTTGACCTCACCGTCTGTCTTCACGCCGTAGAACACACTGGAATATTTCTCTATACCGATGATGTCACTGAAATCTACATTGAGTAGGACGTGAACTGATGCATCTGCCATATCCTCGCTCCAGAGGAATTCACGCAGCGGACTGCCATCGCCCCAAAGCGTTACCTTGTTGTTGTCAATGCCGTAGAAGTCAAGTGCCTTGAGAATGCGTTCCTTCGGACATTCACCGTTGACGTTGTCCTTACCGATGATCTCTGCGAGCTTAGCAGGCGGGTTGATGGGCCGTTTGTTCATGTCTGTACGGATGGCATCCCAGTTGTCATCATGGATGAGCTTTGCGAGATAGATTTTACGCATCATGGCCGGCATGACGTGCGAGTTCTCCAAGTGGAAGTTATCATTGGGACCATAGAGGTTCGTTGGCATCACAGCAATATAGTTTGTACCATATTGCAGGTTGTAGCTCTCGCACATCTTTAGTCCTGCAATCTTTGCGATGGCATACTCCTCGTTGGTGTATTCCAAAGGTGAAGTGAGCAGTGCATCTTCCTTCATCGGCTGCGGTGCGTTCTTCGGATAGATGCAAGTAGAGCCGAGGAAGAGCAGTTTCTTCACGTGATGCTTGTAGGCCTGTTCGATGACGTTGCACTGCATCTTCATATTCTGCATGATGAAGTCGGCGCGGTACAGCGAGTTGGCCATGATACCACCCACGAAGGCAGCAGCTAATACAACTGCAACGGGCTGCTCCTGATCAAAGAAGTTCTTTACAGCGAGCTGGTCAGTAAGGTCCAGTTCTTTATGCGTGCGGCCCACAAGATTGTTGTAGCCACGCTGCTTCAAGTTGTTCCAAATGGCTGATCCAACCAGTCCATGGTGACCGGCCACATAAATCTTAGAATCTTTCTCTAACATTTTACTTTACAATTCCTTTCTCCAGATATTCTTCCAGGTTCACACGCACTTTAGCTGCCGCGTCATCCGCTGCAACTTTCTTCATATCGCTGTCAACCATGATCTTGACGAGTTCCTCAAATGAGGTCTTTGACGGGTTCCAGCCTAGTTCTGCCTTGGCCTTCGTCGGGTCACCCCAGAGGTTAACGACATCGGTGGGACGGTAGAAGTCAGGAGATACCTCTACAAGTACCTTGCCTGTAGCCTTGTCGATGCCCTTCTCGTCAGCTCCCTCACCTTGCCATTCCAATTCAATACCGACATGATGGAAAGCAAGAGTAGCGAACTCACGGACTGTATGCTGCACACCCGTTGCAATAACGAAATCTTCAGGCTTCTTGTTCTGCAATATGAGCCACATGCACTCCACATAGTCCTTGGCATAGCCCCAGTCACGACGGCTGGAGAGATTACCGAGGTAGAGCTTTTCCTGTTTGCCCTGCTTGATGCGAGCGGCTGCCAAGGTGATCTTGCGTGTGACAAAGGTTTCACCACGACGCTCACTCTCATGGTTGAAGAGAATACCATTGCATGCGAACATGTTGTAAGCGTCACGGTACTCCTTTACAATCCAGAAGCCATACTGCTTAGCCACAGCGTAAGGAGAATAGGGATGGAACGGCGTATTCTCATTCTGCGGAACCTCTTCCACCTTACCATAGAGCTCCGATGTGGAGGCCTGATAGATGCGGCATGTGTCAGTAAGACCACAGATGCGCACTGCCTCCAAGATACGCAACACACCCACGGCATCAACATCAGCCGTGTATTCCGGTGAGTCAAAACTCACCTGCACATGGCTCTGTGCAGCAAGGTTGTAAATCTCCGTTGGCTTCAACTTATCAACGATGCCTACGATTGACATGGAGTCTCCGAGGTCGGCATAATGCAAGTGGAAGCCTTCTTGACCTTCAAGATGTGCTATACGTGGTCTGAAGTCCACCGAAGATCGACGGATAATACCATGCACATCATAACCCTTACTCAGCAGCAGCTCTGCCAAATAACTACCGTCTTGTCCTGTAATGCCCGTAATCAGGGCGACTTTTCTATTTTCCATTGAATCTAAAATTATATTTTCTCGCTAATTATGTTATATTATATTTTTTGCCAAGTCAGCCTATAACAAGTCCGATAGGCACTCCCTCCTTACAAGGTTTCTGTCCCCCCGATAACGGAGGAACCGAAGGGGGTAGTTGGGGTGGATCTTTAGTTATGCTTGTATCTCCACCACGCATGCCAAAATCGGAATATAGGCTCACTTAATGCCTCAGAGAGGAAATAACTCAATAATCGGCAATCACGCTGTAGGCGTTGGAGATTCTTACCAAATGCTGTATTGCTAAAATGGTAACGCTTATCACTCTTGCCAAAGTTTCCACCTTGAAGTATTTCGTTGACAACAAATCTGCCACGCTTCTCATCTGGTTCAACTATTAACCATTCTGATGGCATTCCAAACAGATTAACGAGTATCCACATTATCGCTCTTGTAATGTGGTAAAGTCCAACTTTGTTTAATAGTCTCGCATAATCTTTACGCAAGCTTTTGGTCTCCCTCTCTTCGGGAGAGGGATGGGGAGAGGCGTTAAGTTGATAGTAGTAATCAATAATCTGCCTTAGTCCAATTCCCTCATGGAACAGATGATTATATATGTGGCTAAGTTGAAATACTATGTTGAACTTAGGTGTAGGAACGGCGATTTCCGTGTCTCCGAACTTCACCTTATTATTAAATTGCTCGTCAGCGTGTTTAATAAAATAGTCTTGCAAATGTTTGTTATGCCAATAAGAGAATAGAAACTGAGGGCGGTAATGTGCTTCAACAGGTGTGCCGTTAATATCGGGAATATCTATATGGTGATAAGACGCTTTGGAGTTTGGCTGTACATTCTTTGCCATCTTGATAATCTTTCGTATATTGCCATCAGTATTCACTGTGTCCTTAAATCGCACCCAAACGTCAATGTCACCGGATGTTCGAGAGTCATAATTTGGATACATCAAAGCATTGCCTTGACCTTTAAGTAAGCAGCACTGTAGTCCTTTACTTTCAAGTTTAAGGAATTCATCAATGACATCATTATTGACCTTTTGATTTCGACGGGCAATCTTAACGACTTCGCCCATCCAGTCCATAATCAAGTCGGTGAAGGAATCCTTACTTTTTGCATCTTTCTCTATGAGTACATCGCCACCAATATTCTTCAATGCCGAGCCAATGAATCCAGTAATAGCTTGTTTCTTCGCTATCTGAAACATCTCTCGCCACTCATTCAGATGCATCTTCGGACAATTCTCCTCTGTCCCTAATGCAAATCTCAGTAGCCTAAAGAACAACTCGTCTCTCGCTTCCATTACTTTCTCACAGTGTATTTTTGTCTCTCGCTAAGCCGCCAAGTTTGCTAAGGCTCCCTCCTTACAAGGAGGGTTGGGGTGGATCTTAAAACTTCTCGTCGAGCATATGCCAAAGGAAAACGGTGTTACCTATGATATACCGCCTCCACATACGCCGTGGTTCCTTTATCAAGCGGTACAGCCACTCAAGTCCATGCTCCTGCCACCATTGTGGCGCACGCTTTGTATTACCAGCAAAGAAGTCGAATACAGCGCCGATGGTACCGACATGACAATGAATGTGCAAATCATTCCAATGAGAGTAAGTCCACTTCTCCTGTTTCGGTGCAGTCATACCAATCCAAAGCAAGTCAGGATTTGCTGTATTGATTGCATTAATTATATCCTTGTTGTCTTCATCATTAAATTCAGGCTTATAAGGTGGAGAATAAGTTACGACCTTCAAGTTAGGATAAACCATTGCTGCTTGCTGGACAATCTTTGCCAATGTTTTATCTGAGCTTCCCATGAACATAGCCGTTCCGCCCTTGCTGTTTAGCTTATTCATTTCAAACTCAAACAAGTCGGCACCTGCAATGCGCTCTTTAGGTTGGGACTTAGCATGAAGCCACTTGCAAGCCTTGACAACACTCATACCGTCAGGGATAAGATAATCACCTTTCGTCAAAGCATCGGCAAACAGTTCGTCATTCCTCGCCACATTATAAGAATGTGCATTGATTGTGTTGATGAGTACTTTCCCTTCCGGTATCTTCGCAAGTTCATCCTTGCTTCCCACCAACGTAATAGTCTTTAATCGTATCATTGCTTTTTATTTATTATCTTGCAGATTATATTTTTGCTAAACGCTCTTTGTTATCTCTCGCAAAGCCGCTAAGAACGCAAAGAACTCCCTCCTTTAAAGGAGGGCAGGGGTGGATCCGAATATCTTATTGTAGAAGCTGTGAGGATTCTTGGCTGCCTCGTCTGCCTCGTCTGCCTTACGGTAATTGAGCTTATGGAGGAAGACATGTGCCTTTACATCATTCCACCAATCTTCGTTATAGTCTTTGGCGAGGACACTGCCAAGCATGATGCTGTGGTAGCTGTTCTCTCGTGGCATGCTTTCAGCTATGGACGGCACTGCATTGAGACACATACTGATAAATAGGTGCATGATGTAATAATCTACCGTGCAATTATAATCCTTCCAATAAGCAAGTAGCATGTCAAGGACTGTTGAGACAACAAAATCGTTAGGATGTGCAGCAATAAACCAGTTGGATAATCCTACAGGCTCCTTCTTGCCCCGTTGGAAATATCTGAATATGGTAAACTCACTTTGCTCTATCTTATGCAACCTATTTAAAAGCTTCTCATTCTCAAAACCAGTGAAGAGAACAGATGCATCCAGCCATACACCTCCGTACTTTTTCAGTACAGCCAACCGTAATAAGTCCGTGAACAAAGCTCGTGGAATTCTTCCCTTACGAAACTTCTTCTCTATGTATTCCGGCACTTCCACCCACTGATGATAGTTCTCCAACGTCAGTACCCGATGCTCATAATCTTGCAAAGCCTTCTTCTGCGATTCAACACATTTCTTCACCATATATGGAGCATCCTCCATTCCTTGTAACCAGCATGTCCAAACAATCTTAGGCACAGTTCCGAAAGAAACATCAGTCGTTGTTCTATGCGAAAGTGCTTCGTCCAATATATATCCATATTGTTTTACAAGCATTTTCTCAATAGACTTAATTATTTCGGAATAAGCAAATTTCAATGACTTCCGACTTAACAAGCAATTCCATATCGCTTTTACGAAGGTACCTAAAAGGTACATACGGAGATAAGCGACAATCAATCTCCATCCGCCAAATTCTTTGAAACGTCTAAAAGATTTAATCAGTTCCGTCACAAGAAGCGACTTTGCATTAGTACTTTATCTTACTTCTGTCTACGGTAATACCCCTAGCCTCACACTTGCCAAGGAACTTTTTCAAGTCTGGACGATGATGACGGTGAAGAAGCGGATAATAAAGAAAGTCTGGTAGCAGTCCTTTTATAACATGGACGGACTTAACGCAGAACTTCTTGAATGAGCTCATATTGAAGTCTGCATACTTAACCGGAGTACGCCAATCACCATACTGGAAGGTAAGATATTCATCGTAGTCTTTAGGAATGTACACCTTGATGCCTTTGAAGTCCCATTCTTGGTCATTTTCAAGATGTTTGCTTAATGTGAAGGCACCACCTTCAAAGTAAACGTCAGGAGAAATCTTGTCAGAGATATAGAAATCAATATATTCTCCGTTGCGCATGATAGAATAAAGCCCCAATCTTTCATATCTAATGAGATTAAAGCCATTATCCTTCAAATCCCATAATGCAGATTTAAATTCGTCTTCTTCAGCATCAAGAAGGCAAAGATCAATATCCTCATCCCATTCGATGAAGTCGTGGTCTCTTACAATACCCAGCATACTTCCGAATGCAGGTCTTACTTTAAGATGATGTTGTTCCAAAACCTTAGCCACAACTTTTAAGTTCTGAAAAGCAACCTCTCGATTGATTTGCTTGATTCCGAGGTACAATGTTACAGGCTTATAATAAAGTCTGCCCTTAGATGTATTTATGTAGTGTCTCATAAATTGAATATTATATCGCTTTTGTTAATTCTTCTTCAAGATTTTTCTCTACTACTGATTGAGTAAAGTTATTCTGAACTCTGTCAAACATTTCTTTTGATAACGAACTGTATATACCATTATCGATTATGGAACTTATTATATTGACATATGAGTTTGAATCAAAATCGCTTGAAACAAGTTTGGGGTTCTTTACTATATCAGGCAGAAAATTGTTTGAACTAACCACAGGTACTATACCAAAAGACATAGCCTCATTAAGAGCGTTGGAATGTCCTTCACGTGGTTCGTTTGAAGGGAATAAATAAAAATGTTGATCAGACAATATCGTTTTCAATTGCTCATGCGGAAGAAATGTCAGTCTTGTTATCTTAGATTTAAACTTTGATATTGATATCCTATTATCTATTCTTTCTGCATACTCTCCATCTTTTGAGCCTACTATTGTCAGATGCATATTATTATACAGTTTACAAAGACTCTCAAAGACATCCAATGTCAAGTCTACGTTCTTCTCTTTACAGATCCTTCCGAAATAGATTATATTCCAAGTGTCTTTAGGCTTCTCCGGGAATGTTGATGGAGCGAAACCATCCTCCGTGTAGTTTGGAAGGTAGAATGTCTTTGTTTTAGATACTTCTTTAATCAGACCAATATTCTCTTCTCCTTCAAGCATGACCAAATCACAAAGTCTCATACCTATCCTGAAAAGGAATCTATAGAATTTTGATCCGGCTTCATAGAGTTTTTTCGCACCTCCTCCAGCTAAGTAAATAATAGTCTTGTAGCCAAGAACCTTCGAATCTAAAATTGCTAACAAATCGAAAGGCATCATAGAGCCACAATAGCACATATATAGAGATGCTCTTGTATTGTGCCTATGACATAATAGCTTAAAAAAATACACTATTGGATCTACTATAAAAGCCAACAAAAAAATTAGTCTGTTTTTTATAGGTGTAAGGTCGTCTGGTCTATGTCGACTATACAAAGGCACGTCGTAACCTAATTTCTTTAGCGTGTTCAACAATCTTCTAGCCGCATTTTGACCTCCGCCTGATGGCGGCAATTTAATGTCGCCAAAACTAGCAAAGAAGAATATCCTTTTCTTATTCATTGTTCTTATATGTTTTCCTCAGTTATCAAGTTCTCTGTTAAGTTGTTAGAGAGGAATATGTATGATTTAGTTTGGAAGTCAAACTTGAAAGAATATTTACAATTACTGAATTTATATTTCTTTATTCCTTTAATTTGACTTTCGTTACATTTAAGCTTATTGCATATACATTTAATGACAGAAGATCTTGTATCTTTAACGTAAGACTTGTCAAAGGCTCTCAGGTCTTCCAAAGAATCGAATTCATTGATAATTCCAGGTTCGAACTTACGAATCTTCATCAATGGCAACTCCTTTAGATGCTTGATATAAACATCCTCCCAATAGCCTTGGCGAGTTTCTTCGTTTTTGTACTCATCAACAAGTATTTTCTTGAAAGCATCAGAGAAATCTTTCGAGAAGAATACATGCCCGATCATGTACCATGCATTTGCGCCGCCAACTGTTACATTGATGATATTGTCGTCCTTATCACAAGTAAGGCAATACTCATCTGTCTCACCATCAGTATACTCTGCTGAATATTGAGAGCGAGCAGGATGTTCGTCGAACACATTCTCTGTGAAGTAGTTATCAGAAGAACAAATCCATGTATCGCCAAGTTTATCAAGAACGCACATCAGCGTTGAAGTATTATTGTAACGAGCATAGTCTGGATTATAGACAAGACTGACTCCGAACTTATCTTTCAGATATTCGAACTTGTCAGCCATATAGCCAGTAACTATCGTGATGCCATTAACACCTGCAGCCTTTAGCTGTTTTATCTGGCGTTCTATAAGAATTTCTTCTTTGACTTCAAGCAACCCCTTCGGACGCTCCCAACACAAGGGAACGAAGCGAGAGGATGTGCCTGCTGCCATTATTATTGCATTCATTTTTCAGTCGAATTATATTCTACAGTTTCTGTTTTGGTTGAAGTCTTCCTCTTTATAAGCGTAGCCAGTGATACGCCACCGATGATCATCAGTGAGCCAACAACGATACTCCATGTAAGTTGACTACCTATTAAAATAAAGGTGAACACTACAGCCCAGAAGCTATATGTAACATTGAAGCAGAGTGCCTTTGCTGCGCCGATCAAGTCAATAGAAGTGTACCACATGAAGAAGCTGCTCATGCCTACTAACGCTGTAAAGAAGATGAGCACCCAACAAGGCATATAGCTGAATACTGCGCGTGTCCCTTCTATCGCATTTCCATAACCGCCGAGCATCAGAGGTGCAACTATAAAAAGGTATACAGCACCGGAAGTTACTTCACGTATAAGCAAAGCCATCTGTGGGCCTACGTTTCCTTCTTTCATGCCATAACCGCAAACGACACCTTCTGTAGCCCATCCAACTGCTGCTACAAGTGCAAATAGAATTCCTTCACTAATGTTGATATTGACATCACTTGATGGGGAATAGCCAATAATGATGATACCAAGTATACAGATAATCAGTCCTATCCATCCACGTAACTGTACTTTCTCTTTCAAGATAAGAACTGCAAGAGCAGAGCCAAGCAACGGATAGCATGCTGTAACTGTAGCTGCCAATGCCGGACCTCCTTTAGATATGGACATCATGTAGAATGTCATTGCCAATGGGCCGCCGAACAATGCGCCTAATGCGCAGAACATTCCGTCCCGACTGCGATACAGTCTCGGGAAGTCTTTCAACCTTCCCTTTGCACCCATTATAATCAACATCCATATAGCAGCAAACACATCATGCAGCATACTGCAAATAAATGTACCTCCAACCAAAAGGATAGGATTGTCTACAAAAGGTGCCATTGCCATAGCTATGCCAAGCATCACGGCATCCAATCCCCATGTCATTCCGGAGCCTATACCTGCTGCATAGCCTTTTCTTACTAACGCTTTATTATTTGCCTTCATCTCTCTTACTTTCCTATTTTGTTCAAATTGTCAATAGCACGGTGATAGCGCATCGGTCCATAATTACCAAAATCATCACCTTGCGCCTCCTTGATAACAGTCCATATTGCCCACAGGTAATCCCATAAAATCTGATAGACTGTTATCTTTAGCTTTGCATTGGCAGGTATATTGCCGTCAAAGTACTCTGTCAAGACATATTCAATATTGTCATCACTAAAGTTGCTTTCAAGGAAGAGTGCAGCAAAATCTGCCATGGGATCATTCATACCCGAATATTCCCAGTCAATAAGCCAGACTTTATTGTTTTCGTCCCTTAGGAAGTTCTCAGGAACAAGGTCGTTATGAGTAGGGCAGATTTCAACACCAAGCTCATTTAGATAAGTAGCCAATCCCATTACCCGATCACGAACTGACTCATATCCGTTGTACATTTTCCCGTCTGTCTTTGCAAGCAGATGTTCATATTTGACAATCTCATGGAATATGTTGAACTCATTTGCAAATCTAACCTTTGAGTGGTGCAATTTTTTAAAGATGATCGCAATTTGCTTCATGTTATCCATGCGCTGTATGGTTCCGCTGTTTAGCGTTTCTGCATTATGAACGAAGGCTGTCAGCTTGATGCCAGTTTTATCGTTGAAGTAAATTATATCAGGGCTTAACTCCATTTTACATGCAAGCATGCTGTTGACATCTTCGTTTGAACGCTCAACCATACCTTCTGCACCATATCCAGGAACCCGCAGTACATATTCAACACCTTTTGGTGTAGTAACCTTGAAGTTCTTGTTACTCATCCCTCCGATTTGCTCTATAACCCAACTGTCATCAATCTTTTCATTAGGGAAGATTGTGCGTAAATGGGAGTAAAGATTTTCTCTGTCATACGGATTTTCCTTCCTTTGCAGTCTGCGATAGATGACGTCCTGTAGATTGTGAAAGTCCTTTTCATTGTCTACTTCTCCCCAAATAAGATTGCGGAAACGGATAAAAGGTCTGTCAATCTCCCTTGTACTGTCAAGCAACAGATATTCATAATTGACTTTCTTGTTGGAAGCAGACTCATACAAACGACACATGTCATGCAATTTGGCAAGAGAGATTTTAGTCAATCCAATCATCTCGCCATCTATGTGCAATATCTGATGTCTGTCCTTGCAAACTTTCTCTATGAATCCATTCTTAGTCTGTACAAAAGCCTCGTCTCCACTGCCTGACTCTTCTGTTATTGAAAAGCAGGTGTCATACTTTGTTTCAGTGAGTTGTTCAAGGACTTTCTTCTCGTAGAACGTATCGCTTTCTATAAGTACAAAATCTTCTTTGATGTAGGACTCAACAACGGCAAGTGAACCCATAGAAGATGTGAAAGCATAATCCTTGTTGTATACAAGCTTTACATTATCCTTATTGTATTTCTCGAATAATTCTTTTTTATATCCAACTACAATATAGATATGCTCATAGTGAAGTTCGGATAATATAGAGAGTGTTCGCTCCAACAAGTTTGTTGAAGATTCTCCCGTGACAAATTTACGCAAAGGGTATGGGATTTCAGATTCTCGTTCCTTTCGTGCTGCTAATATAACTGCTGTGCTCATAGTTGCTTGCTATTGAAATAAATAGATAATGTAACGTAAGACTTATTACGGTATGGATTCAATACGTATGACGCGCTTACAGGCAGATGGAACTTGCCGAACTTGAAACTTGTTGCATACTTAGCTGTGATATTAACCACATTGAATCCATGCTCATAGTCAGTATAGAAGCCTTTGTTCAAAGCTGCGCCGACAGCGAGACTAGCTACGTTGTAATCATTAAATGAATAGCTATAACCTATCTCTGCATACGATGAATAAGCATTCTTGTCATTGGTAGGTTTCTTGTCTGCACCCCAGATATAAGTTGATAGTGTCAGCCACAATGGGATTTTCTCAGGTGCAAGAGTTACTGCACCTTCTAGATAATGTCCGGTCTTTCGGCTTGACAACTTAAAGTAGTGATCCTTTTCACCAACCGATGAGGGATAGTAATAGTCATTTACTCCAACTGTCAACCACTTGTAATTGTAAGCTACACCCAAATCTACTTCCGAGTGAGAGCCATTGAATGCGTACACACCTTCTGAATAAGCAGAGAACCCTTTATGTTCATAATTGATTATGGCAAACGATGTAGGCGCATCGCCGTACTCAATAGCCCTCCACATATACTTTGTTGTCAGTTCCAACGAAACACTAAAAGGCGAATTGCTAAGCTTTGAAGGAATGCTGTCATTATCTGCAATCGCTTCAAGGAAAGGCATTAATAATAACAGCATTAAGAGACTCTTTTTCACGGCTCGGTATTTAAAGTTTTACCATGGATTTCCAATCATAAGGCTCACTTCGGAATGTCTGTGAGAACCAATTTGATAGAATTTTTATTACATATGCGAACAAGCATACCAGTATGAACATTATGAGTACATTGAGAGGGAAGATAGAATTCATAGCTCCTGTAAAAATACTTCTTTGACAAAGATATATTTCCAGGCACAAAGCCCCTATCCAATAAATGATACGATGAGGCCATTTCTTAGCGTAAAATCCTAAAACACAATCTGTATTGCATAATTCATACAAATAATAGGTTATGCCTAAAAGAGGTATGAGCGTTATTATCTGAAGGTGTGCTACCCACGTCCACTTTACCCCAGCTATTTGCAGACCATAAAAGAACAATACGCATGCGAAAAGCTTAATTAAAGTTGGCAATGGCTTTAGTTTTTGAGAAATTGATGAATTATGTTCTTTCCATTTTAATCCAAGCATTGAACCAAGTAACATGAAAAGGAAATAATGACACCACTTGAAATAAGTGTTCTTGTACATATATATAATACTTGAATCAAAAAAGAACAAATACCATACTAGTACAACAATAGTGACGACCGCAAATACGCTATACAATCTGTTAATGAAATACTTACGTATCACCCATAGTAGAACGTAATAAATCATTATACATGTTACGAACCATCCTCCACCGTGTAGGACAATATCAACCATATTCGCATTCGATGAGAATAATGCGGCCGACACTAATGCCCACATGAAAACGGTTGGATAGATTCTGTTAATTCTGCGCTTATACCAGTTAGGAAAATCCATCTGCTTGCCGAGGAATAATGTGTATCCTGAGCAGAAGAAGAACAATACATCTCCAATCGCACCTCCTGTTGACAATGCCGTGAAAGGAGGTGGATATAACTGCTCCATATGTGAATTTGTTATGAAGAAGGCAGCCAGAAACTTTAGTATATCTATTGATGGATCTCTTTTCTTTATTGTTGTACTCATGACGTCAATTAAAAAAATGGATGTGCTTACATGGACTTATACGTGCCTCTCCAAACGTTGGAGCTTATAATTATAGCTGTGATTACCTTCTTTTCTAAAGTCGTCATGATAACGTTCCAGGACTTCATGGAAGACTTCTTCATATTTGGGAATGAACAAGTCGTCTTTAACTTCAAGATGTTTGATTATCTCTTTTGCGAGCGAAAAAGTCTGACTCAAATCTGTCTTCTGACCATTGAAACTTGTACCCTTTATGCTTCCCGGAGAAACGTTGAGAATGCGGTTCTTGCTACCTGCTCTATCGAGTTCAACATTTACACTTTCGATGAAAATTTTCAATGCGGCCTTAGTAGCGCCGTAAAGTGAGAAGAAAGGAGATGACATAAAACCGGCGATGCTCACCATAACGCCGCAATGGAAATCTGCATCGTTTAACAGTTTGTCATAATAATGCTTTATGACTCGTATAACAGCAATCGTATTTACATTGAAATATGTTGAAATCATCGATTCCGGCACATCCTTGAACAATGCCAATCTGCCAAAACCAGCAGTTATCATAACACCGTCAACGTCCTGTAGTTTGTCAAAAATACTATAGTCGGCGCTTGTAAGGTCAAATTCATAGCTCTCCATCTTGGATAATCTATTCTCATCAGCCAAAGGAGCTTTATCTACTATGTAGACCTTTTCTGTCGTTTCTCTTTTAGCGAGTTCTGTTGCTATTGACAAGCCAATGCCATTCGCACCTCCAACTACTAATATTCTTTTCATATTTCCATAAAATTAATACGCTTGGTAAAATGTTCCATACACTCAGCCATCTTGATGCTTTCCTTGCGTCTTAGACGTGCTGATGACTTCCTATTGTTTACTATCATGCTGATAAACTCCTGAATTTCATAACGAAGGCCTTCCCCATCCCAACTATAAAAATATTTCTTGTTCTGGTTTTGGTCCTCATAACGAAGTTCGAAGTAATCGGCCTTCCACCACGGTGCCGGAACATAAGCATACCCTTTAGTTCCCGAAACGACCAAGTTGCCTTCCGTCTTTACTCCGAGCCCAAGCTTCAAGCTACATATTGATTTATCATATCTCAGAATTGCCTTCGTATATACATCAACACCATTCCTCATGCGACTGTAAATATTCATATTCCGAATATCAACTCCACACAAACGTATTATGGGCAGCAATGGATATGAACCCATTTCGTAAAAACTTCCTCCAGCCTGCTTCGGGTCCAACTCACGCAATGTTGGGTCTCCCCACACCTTCGACTCCGACGCATCAACATCCACAACCTCACCAATAAGGCCGGTCTTAATCAACGTTACAAGATGATTGAACGCTGGACAAAACGCAGTTTTGTTGGCTTCGAGTAGAACGAGATCGTTGTCTTCTGCGATTTTATACAATTCTCTAGCTTGACTGCCGTCCAATACCAAAGGCGTCTCACACAAAACATGTTTGCCATGTTCTAGTGCATATTTAGTTTGCTCGTAATGGTCGAGATGCGGAGTAGCAATATAAACAGCATCTGATTGGTCTACGAGCTCTTCGAAAGAGATAAATGATTTGCAGTTGAATTTATTAGAGAATGTCTTATTGACCTTTGGATCAATGTCATAGGAACCGACAACACTGACTTGGCTAACGACATCAGCTTCTCTAGGGAAACGGTTCGCAATGCGTCCACATCCTACAATCCCGACCTTGATGTCTTTGTCCTGCTCTGCACGCAACATAGTAGAAGATATTCCCTCTGTACGTGGCAGATATACAACATCACAATATTCCTTCAAGTAGTCGAAATGTCCTTTCCAATCTGAGCCAACTGTAAAAATGTCAACATCATACTTCTGAATGTCATCAATCTTCTGACCTATATAGTCTTCGATGATAATCTTATCTGCGAGCCCGGTCTTTCTGACTGCATCCACTCGTTCCAGAACATTGTTCTTGACATTGAGTTTGCCACGCTCCCTGTCAAAGTTGTCGTTTGTAACACCTACTATAAGATAGTCTCCTAGAGCTTTGGCGCGTTTCAGCAAGTTTATATGCCCTTGGTGCAGCAGGTCATAAGTTCCGTATGTGATAACCTTCTTCATCTTGCAACTGATTTTATCATTTCCAATACAAACCAGTAAGATGAATGTGCCGCTTGCTCTCAGGCGGGAGCTGCATATAGTCACCATACAGGTGAGTAAGATAGCTGTCGTAATCGACGACGCCATTGAATTCGGTATCTTCAAAGGGATATTTCTTTGAGGACTCAAAGATTTTTTTTGGTACTGTTTCTTTCCATCCCCAAGCACCACTATTATTCGCTATAAAGTCTCCATTGTCACAACTGTCTAATTTGGTTGTCATTGAAATGACGAAACTTTTGGAAGCCCAACAAAACAGACACTTAACAATAACCGCAACTACTTTCTTAGGAAGTGAGCGGGATTTTAAAGAAAGATACTTATAGGCGAATATCTTTTTGATTAAATTGGAGAAGTAGGCCTTGTTTAGATGTTGTCCTTCTCTCTTTGCATAGTCCAATGGGAAGATATCGATATTAATACCCAAAGGCTGGAATCCTTCCTTATAAAGCTCTTGCGTAACTGTTCGTTCATCTGAAATCTTTACGACCTGACCAAGTATGCCTTGTGAATTCTTCCATGTACATAGTTTAAGTGGGGGTGGCAATTCTTTGTTCAACGCACTCATTAAGGCATCAAAATCCTTTCGCATCACTCCGAAATCCATGTCGTCATCCCATGGGATGAACCCTTTATGACGCACCGCACCCAGCATAGTACCTCCGAGCATATAGTACTTTATGTTATGCTTATCGCATATCTCCACAAACTGCTTGGCTATTCCGAGCAAAATCTCGTGGCATTCCTTTATATCTGTTATCTCCCTCATCTATTTGTTTCCCTTATTCTGATTTACTACTAAGTAATGACCGATAAACTTCCAGGTATTTCTCAGCCGTCACACTGACGTCATAATTCTTGACTACATGTTCGTATGCAGCTTTGATTTGTTTGTCATCCTTACCTTGTTCCATGAATTCATTCAGCTTTTTGGCGCAGTCTTCAGCATCCTCAGACTTGAAAGTCTTGCCATACTTGCCACCATCAATGATTTCCAGTGGCCCTTCTATATTGCTGATGAGCACAGGCACTTTCGCTGCGATAGCCTCAGCAACGGTTAGTCCGAAACCTTCAAATCGTGATGGTTGTATGAACAAATCATACTCACACAGCTGCTTATATATCTTTTGCTGCTCAACCCTTCCTTCGAAAGTGATAAAGTCCTGAAGCCCTTTACTTTTAGCCAAATCGACAAGCATATCTTTATCATTACCATCTCCAATGAAATGAATGTGGAAATTTGTCTTATTATACTTGTCTCTTAGTATGGATAATGCATTTATAAGAATATCCTGCCCTTTCTGCTTTGCATACAGACGGCTCACTTGAACGAAATGAAGTTTACCATCCTTAAACAAGCCCAATGGAGTATGGTTTATGTTTCGTGTAGATATACCGTTATCTATTTCAACAGAATCAAAGCCTTGATTAGCAGTAAACTCTTTTACGAATTTAGAAATCGCAATCAATCTATCGAACTTTGGATATTCTTTGCAAGGATTGAAAGTATTATGTATGGTTCTTATTCGCTTCCCATACGGGCAAAACACGAGATTGATCAGCCCCGTTGCATGACAATGGATTATGTCAGGATGGAACTTAGATAACAAGAGATTGAACTTTATCAATGGAAACGGATTACGGCTGCCAGATTTGCGTCCTATCAGATAAAGGTGAACGCGATTATCTATCTTCTTTAGTATATAGTCTTCTATCCAATCATTTATAACGAACAAGGCTATATCATCAGTTTTTGCCTGTTCGCTGACAATCTCTGAGACCATATTCTCTATTCCGCCAGTTCCTAAAGACCAGTTAATATGTGCGATTTTCATTTAACTCTATTGTAAATATATTTTTTTTATATCATTTCTTAAACGGCATCTGGTAATTATTTGTATTACATTGAATTACAAAAACCATATCTTTCGATTTATGAAAGTTGACCTTTCGTCATGCAAAAGGACAATTATTGCGCTCTAAAAGCATAGCTTTTGCAATGCAAAAGGACATCTTCATATTCTGAGTAAAATATTTTCAATGATTTCACGCTAAGTTTACAATAATTTTAGCAATGATATGTTGTGTTTTCAATGATTTCTTCTGCTGGTGAGATTGTTATCTTATTCGGATTATCGATAAGGTATGCTCCCCACCAACCGAATGAACTCTTCGTTATTATGGCATGCTTGCACTGGGCAATCAACTGCATATCACGAAAACTCTGTTCGCCTTTGTTCCAGTCAACGAAATAGACCTTGTCGCGGTTGAAGTCTAGATTGAAGATATTGGCATTCTCTCGGCACCAGTCTACGCTACCTGGGTCAGAGAAGAACACGAATACCGGATTCTCCACATGTCGTTTGATGTACTTGACAGCACGACGAAAATAGCCATATTTGTAGCAATAAGCATTGCCACCGAGCATATCCCCGCGACGGGCGTGAATAGCGACGGAGTTGACGGAGTTGAGAAATTCAGCCATCTTTCCGTTTTTTTCGCTGTCCCATGCCGGAAAAGTAAAGGCTGTGCGAAGTTCCTTGTCAACAAATTCAATACCAGAATTCCGAGTTTTGAGACCTAACCATTGACCTGTAAATATGTCATCATCGCCCTTATAGAATATTTCATCATGCTTGGTATTGCTCGCAATCCGTTTCTTTGCACTCTTTAGTCTATACCACCGACGTAAAGCGTTACCTATTCTTGTATCAATAAGCCGTTGCTTTAAACTTGGGGCACTATGGTCAAGCATATTGACATTCTTTATTGCCCCTGCTGATTCGAAGTCACCTCTGATGTTCTTTAGCTTAAGTCCAGCATGATTCAACGCTCTCGTTATATAGACAGGATAATTCCAATTCTTAAGCCAAAACTCAGAGGTCTTTACCTCAGCCATGATTGCTTTCCATTGTTCATCAGGGAATAGTTCTTTTACATTAGGAGCATGAATACCGAATATTCGCTCTAGCTCATAGCCATTCCATTGCTTAATGACTTTGTTGACCTCAGGAATATCATATACGATATCCTCAATATAGATATCCTCGTTTGGATGAAGTTTCTTCAACACCAGATACTCGCAATAGCTAAGCATTTGGTTCCCTAGCCCCGACTCAATGTGTACTACTTTCATCGTCTATTAATTGAGTTTTATTTGAATTAGAATTGTACCTATACAGTATTGACATGATAAAGAAAATCAACGCAAAGTTTGACGGGTCTGAGAGAGTCGTACCTGAAAATGAGTTCAAGAAGGCCGTAATCATAATAGCTGAACTAATGAGAATTAGGACATTTTCTTTACGACTCCTATATAGGAATGTTGTTAGACCAAGTGCAAATGCAATATATATTATACCACCTAACATTCCCAACTTTGTCAACAGATTACCATAGCTGATGTCAGGTGTTCCTAACTGATATGCTTCTCCGGTATCTGTATTAATTATACCTATAGAAAACGAATAATGTTGAAGAACCCATGGCTGGGAATCACTTACTAGACCTAATCCAAACAGAAATTCATCCAAAGGTTGCTTGCGCATGTAATCATATCTTTCATAAACCCAAGCGAATCTATAGACCATAGTGCCGCTACTGCCGCTGCCATAATCTCTGTATTGGCCGTTAGCGATTTGCGTAAAGTCAGACGTACCACCAGCTCCCGTAAATCGGTCACTTATAACATCGGCAAATGGCAACATGAGAATAAACAAGGCTGAGACAGCGATTCCAATTCGTTTCATCTTGCCCTGCATGAGTAAAGCCAATAGGATTGTCGCTATAGTAGTAACGATGAAAGTTCGTCCCAGAGTACAAACCATAGCCACAAAGAATATTACCTGATATACCCACGTCTTGCCCTTGAAGAATTTTGGAAGCAGGAAAGACAACGTCAGGAAGAATATGAGGTTAACCGGCATATTATAAAAGCGCGGTAAGCCTGTAGCCGAGTCGAAGTCGAAGTGGCCATAAGGCATTAACGGTCTCTTGAGTACTATTTGGAAAATATAAAGTACACTCGTTACAACGCAGAAGAACAACAAAGTCTTCAATACCTTACGCAACTCTGTACCATTAGCTTTAATCAATATTGGGAACGAGAACAAAAGCAAATAGCTTCTGCCTCCCTGTAGGATTTGGAACGGTGACAATCCGTAATGGAAATATGAAAACAGCACACAGATAACTATAACAATTAGAACTGCTATATAATATTTCTTGATTGGCCACTTCGGTATTTTCCATTTACAGGCAAATACAAGATATGCACTAATTACGAATGTATAGATAACTGCCATATCCATGGTCTTTATGCCCGTGACAGTGTCTGTCCACAAATTCAGGCCTCCCATCATGAAGCTGAGGTAGAGAAAATAGGACAGATACCTGTACCTGGGCTTGAAGTACAAGATTATAGCTATAACAATAAGTATTGCCCCTATCATAATTCAAATCTGTTTTTTTCTTGAGTTGTTATCAAGCAGCCGAATAACCTTGCAAGGATTTCCAGCTGCGATGCAATCGGGCGGAACATCTCTTGAAACGACGCTACCTGCACCGATGACAGACCTTGCACCGATATGTACGCCTTTTAGTATAATGCAATACGCACCTATTAGCACATCGTCATCTATTTCTATTGCTTTATTCTTTTTGTTCTTCTGGTCAACAGTACCGACACGGCGGTCAAGGTAGTTCAATGAGTGACAATCAGAGTCTAGTATGGTTATACCCCCCCCCGAGGTTTACATGGTTGCCTATTACAAGACTTTCATGTACATATATTGTCGGTGAGGACATACCAACGTTGTTTCCAATTATCATCTTTGCACCTTCGGCAACATTAATACAAGATTGGTTCTTGCACAAGGGATTAGCGAGGTTAGAGCCGGTTATTCGGAAGTTGTCACCAATCTCGACGTTTGCTGTTCTGCCAACTCTGAGGCTAAAGCTGCTTCTCACGATGCAATTCTTTCCGAACTGGACACCCATTCCACGCAGTTTTATTCTGTTTATAAATGGCATCACCGTCGATTGCCATGTCGTCTTTACTCTTATCCAACCACGAACTAATATCTTTGCCAACATTATTTGCTTCTCTTTCGTTTGTGCTACTTTATTAACGGGATCCTAAGAATAACTTTCTTGTCAGTTGTTTCTTTTCCAACAATAGTGTCACTAGGTAAGTTACTGCAAGTACAGCGACCGTCTCAATTACCCCCCCCCCCCGAATAACTTAGCGAATCTCGCATCGGTATACGCCTCAATATTCTATAATTGATAAAAACTACACTAATGATGTATATACCAATGCTTTTCTTTCCCAATTCAGACAGCAAGACTTTTACATGGTTGTGCATTATTGCTGTCAAGGGTTTTAGGATTAACAACATACATACCGAACCCGCAAAGCCAATAGCGTATCTGATAATATCAATGCCAATCTGATGTGTGTCTATCGAAAATATCCCGTTAATGTTCTGCAATGCGCACGTTCCACTTGTATAGATATAATCTTCTTTTGTGAAATGTAAATAGAACGCGACGAAAATTAATAATGATACCCCAAAAGCATAAATCTTATTTTGCCGACTAGATTTTGCGAACTTTGCATATAGTGATTTCTTGTTCCACAAATAACCGATAACGAAATATGGATACATGTAGACATGATAATTAATACCGTAGCCATCAGGGAGAAACAAGAGAAGAACGCCAAAAACAATATAAACTATGATACTGTCATTAAAGCTTTTGTTAATGATCATTACAGAAAGACTACACCAGAATATTGACCACAGAAACCAAATAGACGTAAGATATGACAAAAGATTATCTTGTATAGAAATGCTTCCGCCTTTCCTAAGTATCAAGAAGTCGCTGAGTAGCAATGTTATCGTCACCCATACTACAATAGGGACAACAAGACCACTCACCCTTGTACGGAGATTATACCGAAATGTGTGACGGGTCAGAGAGCCATAGAATAGGTATCCGCTGACAAGCATAAACAATGGCATGTGGAAACTATAAATAGCCTTGAATACGGGGTCGAGAAAGTATTGGTCGTTTACAGCCAGACTTGTCCCAAACTGCAGGCAGTGCCCGAACACGACAAGGACTATTGCAACGCCCTTTACTATATCCAAATAGATATTCCGTGTCATCAACGTGAATGTCTTGTTACTTTAAGCTTCGGAGTTCTATGCCATCGGCTTTGAAGCCAACTTTTACCGCATCTGGCACTACAATCTCTGTAGGAACTTTGTATGTTTTGTCCAATAGTCTCACCAGAGTACACCTGACAGAAAAACCAACCACATGTTTTATCTCCCTCAGGAACGTAAATGGCTCGGTCGAGAAGTTATCTATAGGAATGGTCTTAACATTAAGGTGCTTGCAGGCAATATACAAGCCAAGGAACCATTCTCCCATATATCCAACGGCACGCTTCTGTCTTGTGTAACCATGAGGTTTCATTCTCTTTTCCACTTCGAAAAGGACGGGGAACATAAACTCACAATAATCGTAATACCGTTCCTTAGTAGCCACAAACATTTGGAACGGATAGCTGACACGTGAATTGTAGAAATACTGTATGAATTCTTTCTTGTATTCCGGATGTATCGACAAGAAGGTATCTGCAAAGACATAATAGTCTTCGCTTGTTGTCATGTGCATGAGGTTTGTAGGACGCTCATGGTTGCTAAGCATATTACTAGACTTAACAGCAATCAAGTCGTGACCTGCAATAAGTCTCTCTATATTATCTTCATTGACATCTTTAAAGTAACGACGGTAATGGTTTAGTCCCAAGTACTTTACATCTTTTATATTCTTCCATCCCCAATAGAGGACTGTCAACTCATTCCATGACGCGTTCCTGCTGCTGATGTTATCGCCTTCGTTGTCATTCTGATAGCCTAAATCCAAATCTGGATGAAGCGCCTTGCCAGCCTGCACGGGAAGGTATATTCCTCCACTCCGCGTATGTGAGTCCTTCTTGTGAGCAGCTACCAATAATATTAGTTTCTTCATATATGTTCCTTCATTATGTTGTTAGAGCTTACCGTCGAAATATGTTATGTGTTTCCCTTTCTTCTTTGCCATTGTGCGAAGTGATGTGTAAGCAAGGCATAAGTAATAAGAGATGTCATGCTTTAGCTTGCCTTCTCTCCAAAGTTTAACTATAGGACAACTTATGCCAATCTTCGGTGCTGAAAGGCTGATAGCAGAACAATAGTCATACAGTTTCGGCGAATTAACTTTTATCCATTTATCAAAATCGTGTAAGTCAAAGGTTGTCATATTCTGATACTTGATGTAATTGACATACACGACATCAGCTCTTGTGCGTAAGCGATTTCTCAGATAATCCATATTTGCAGTGCTGGCATCAAGAGAATTATATTCCTCAATCATAACTTGTTCGCTCTTTGCCTCCATCCAGATGTTTTTCATAAACTGACTAGTCTCCATCGTTTGACCGCTCCGACCAATAAGATATTTATATAATATCTTGTCAAAGTATACAATACTTGAAACTGTTGTCATGGGTAGAAATATCCATTCTTGGTCTGTATAGGAGATGCCTTCTGTCTGGTGATACCCACCCCGAATATTTCTTATGTTATCTGTCTTATAAGCAACAGCATGCATCATCATATTGCAAGTCGCACCAAGTTTGTCAAAACCGAAAACACTATTAGTCGGCAGATTGTGTCCGGTCCACTTGCTTAGCACTTTTCCTTCATCTGTAACTTGTGTAAAGTCATTAAGAACTAGATCAACATCGAACTTCTCAAGATAATCAACATATTCCTTGAAGTTGCCTGTATCGAAAGAGTCATCAGCATCAAGTACTTTCACGTACTTTCCCGTTGCCTCTTTTAGACCACGGTTGACACAAGAACCATAGTTACCATTCTCCTTATCAATGACCCGGAATGTCTGCGGATACTTATCTTGATACTCATGGCCTATAGCTGATGAAGAATCTTTGCTACCGTCATTTATCACGAGTACTTCCACCTTGTCCATGTTCGGTACAATCAATGAGTCCAAACAATGACGGAGATACTTCTCCATGTTGTAAGTGGGTATGATGATGGTTAAAATTTTATCCATAATATTCTTTGATAAGTTCATTAATACATATTCATGACTTTCTCTATGATGGGAGCCATGTCGTAGTACTTGTATTCAGCAAGGCGACCGCCAAAGATGACATTCTGCTGTTGAGCTGCTTCGGCGCGATACTTGTCGGCGAGTGAATTATTGGCAGCATCGTTGACAGGGTAGTAGGGTTCCATGCCTTCCTTGTACTCGGTGGAATACTCCTCACTGACAACTGTCTTGGGATTGTCATAGACTTGCTGGCCGAACATTTCGAAATGCTTGTGCTCAATGACACGAGTGTAGGGAACATCATGGGAAGTGTAGTTGACTACCGCGTTGCCCTGATAGTTGGGTGTATTCTCTATGCGAGTTTTGAAAGAGACTGTGCGCCAGTCGAGCTTGCCATACTTATAATCGAAGAATTCGTCGATGCGTCCGGTGTACACAAGATTGTTTGCGAACTTTTGCCAATCATGGTACTCGCTATTGAAGAAGTCAACATTGGTCTTTGTTTCTACGCCTTCAAGAAGCCCGTTGATTAAACGGTTGTAGCCACCGATAGGAATGCCTTGATAAGAATCGTTGAAGTAGTTGTTGTCAAATACCAACCTAACAGGCAGGCGCTTGATGATAAAAGCGGGGAGATCTGTACATTTACGACCCCATTGCTTCTCCGTGTATTCTTTTATCAGCGTATAGAAGATATCCTTGCCTACTAGACAGAGTGCTTGTTCTTCAAGATTCTGTGGCTCACGACCATTAAGTGCAGCTACCGCATCTCTCTTTTGCTCATCAATCTTAGCTTTAGCTTCCTCTGGAGTCGTCACTCCCCACATCTGGTAAAAGGTATTCATGTTGAACGGCAGGTTGTAGAGCCTGCCATGAAAGTTAGCAACAGGAGAGTTGGTGTAGCGATTGAAAGGTACGATGGAGTTCACGAAATCCCATACTTCCTTGTTTGATGTGTGGAAGATGTGTGCACCATACTTATGTACGTTGATTCCCTCTATGTTCTCGCAATAGACATTGCCACCCAACTGTGGTCGTTTGTCAATGATTAGGCATTTCTTACCTTGCTTATGCGCGAAATATGCGAATGTGGCACCAAAAAGGCCGGAGCCAACTATTAAATAATCGTAATGAGTCATAACTTTAATTTTCTACTTCGAATTTCAGATATTTCAATGAATCCTCAATTTCTGATTTCATAATCTCATCTACATGGGCAAAGTCTATTGGCTTCATCCAATCTGTATTCTCCGCATTGTACAGTTTATACAGAATACCGTATCTTGACAAGATGTCGTACATACGGCCATTCTGCGAGGAATTATTGGAATTCTCCTTTGGCTTAGTCTTTAGTATGTGAACAAAGTCCTTGTGGAACTTTAAAGCAAATATCGTAGCATGGAAGGAGTCCATACATACGACAGAAGCATGACTCAACAGATAGACCCATTCATATGGGCCACCGTCATGATACACATAACCATCACCATAGTTCAGTGTGTATCCATAGCAATCCACCGTTATCACTTTGTCAATAGCCGTTCTTGCTTTAACATCATTAACCATATCTTTATATTCCTCTCGACAGCCTACAAAATAACAGAAAATATACTTCTCGGGTATGGTGAACTCAATTTCTGCTTTATTGGCAAAATCCATCCATTGGTCTTTCGTTAAAAGCATTGTAGGATCAACGACCAATTTTATGTCTTTACGATCGAGAAGTTTGCCGAGCAGGTCAACGGAGTGCTGTTCACGAACGGCAATATGCTTGAATTTAGATAAATCATCCTTCACACGCTGTTTTATCTCATCAGGGAAATCTGGACGTGATATGCTTGAAGAATACGCTATTCTTTTCTTGTCACCGGCAAACTCAAGGAACATCATAGGATTGAATCCTCCACAGTATGGATTCCAGATCTGGTCGCTGCCTGTAATGAACATGTCTGCATCAGCTGTCACATCTCTGTAGTCCTTTGGAGTAAATAATCTTTTCGTTTTGTAGTTGCCGTCAAGGAAAGTATACTTATATACTTTCTTCTGTTGCTTGGTATTATATAAGTTACTTAAATATTTGTTACGAAACGATTTAAATCTACATAAGAATTTTAATATCGGTAAGTTTGGTAACTTTAGAATATACAGATTTTCGTCAGGAACAAAATCTGTAGAACTCTCAGTTAGATCTGTGTGTTTCTTCTTCCTGATAGATTTAATGAACTTGACAATAGCGGAAGGAATTATATACTTAATAACTTCTTTAATTTGAAACTTGACATAATTGTCTCCATCAATATCAACAGTCTCATGTCTGTTGTATATGAATTCCACATCATGCCCCCAGTCTCTAAGCACTTTGTTCAGTGCATAGGACTGCAAGCATGTCCCAAAGTTAGGATGCGGAAAGAATGTTACCAGTTTAATCTTCATCTGAAAAGTTTTATGGCATTAACCATTTGGTGAATTTAAATTGCTGAACAACATATACTATCGTACAGCAAACGAGATATACTAACGGAATCATACATAAAGCCTTGATGTCGGGGGGGGGTATCAGCTTAAACGACATCATGATAACAAACTGCTGGATGAGGAAGACACCGAAACTACGTTTAGCTAATAGTGTAACGAATCTATTATTTGTGCCAATACAGAATCTTTTTACCATCATAAATATGGCTACAGACGGTAATACTGCGTAAACTGCCATATAGTTAAAAACTTTTGGTGAATGGCTTGTCGCATTATAAACAAGTATATATCTAAATGCTAACATGACCACAGCCAAACACACAATTGAAGTTAATGCTTTATTGCTCTTCTCAATATTGCTATGAGTAATGTAATATCCCAGAAGTGCATATAAAACATATCCGCAAATCGGAAGACTATGAACCGGAACGCCTATCCAGGAAATTCTGTTAGAGAGGCTTATAATTGGAACAATGCATGATTGTAAAATAAAGAGAAGTCCGATTAGCCCTATCAACTGCTTCTCCGTAAGATGTTCTACCATAATAGATATGAATGGCATGAAAACATATAGAAGAAACAATGGGATAAAGAACCAATAGGTCGTGAACGGTACATTGCCGGTAAGGAAACCGACAATAATAGTCTTCACAATATCGATTGGAGCCTTGTCATCATATGCCGAAATAACAAACAACACAGAGAAGAATAGCGACATCGCAAGGAATGGCAACAAAGTTTTCTTTATTCGCTTGCGGAAGAAAGTCTTTGTGTCATATTTCTTATGGTAGCCTACAAGAGTTGCACCGGAAAGCATAAAGAATAATGGAACGGCATTGTAAAATAACACGTTTATCAGTACACGTAGCCACCAAATGTTGTCAGCATGATTATACTGATGGATGTAACTATCACAGTGAAGAGCAACCACACTGAAACAGCTGACTACGTTTATGATATCAAGATATAATATACGCTTGTTATTCATTTGAGGCATTATCATCAATGATTTTCACTAATTCTGGAGCTTTCAGATAGTACTGCGAATTACACGTTAGACGTAATGCGCCGAATCCTTGAACCAGACTGTGTCCTATCCATCTTGAATCTATTACTTTCTCTGTTCCAGGCGGATTTAACAGAAGCAATTCACCATTAAACTTCATCCAATCCCGTACCGTAATCAATTTTAATGTGTATATGTGGTAGGAACGACCAGAAGAGAATATATACAAAGGCTTATCAGAATAGTTCTTGAATACCTTTATAATGCCTTCTATCTCATCAAGGGACTCTATTACAGCGTCTACCATAGGTATGTAGCGAATTTTTCCATCCAAGTATAATCTTGAGTTAATTGAAGCTTCTTCATTCTGCACCAGTCCTGTAAGAAGTTTTTGCCGGTTTAACTCATCAGAATCTATTCTCTTTATATATCTATACTTCGTAACCCCTTGGCCTCCACTTTCATACAGACTAAATGTAAAAGTCAAAGAATGACCTGCATATTCTCTTTTAATATCTTGGATTACTCTCCAAGGTGTCAAATTTTCCATTATACTAATGCTATTCCGTTGAATAAGTTATATATCTTAAGAGAATAATCGTCTGTCATACCTGATATATAGTCAACTATAAGATGGGCACGACAGAACCATTCCCAAACCCTATCGTTACTATGTGTATTTTTATCTTCTTCGTACAATCTGACGTACTTCTCTGGCAAAGTATGGAATATTCTCCATTCAACATCCAACCCTTTCGCTGCCTTCGGTTTCTCCAGAGCTTCCACAAGATTACTGAACTTTTCTTCTGAAAGTTTTAAAAGGGTAGAATATCGTTCCATGAGACTGCTAATAATGTAATAGCCTGCAATCTCTTTGTTTTCTGCCTCATGTGACCTGAAAAGATATTTCTTAGAAACATTTCTCAGACATTGCAATATTCCCTGAGCATCCTTTATCCTTTTAACTATGGTCTGGTCTAGATGCTCACCTTTTAGCACCTCAAAGAGTTCATTAGCTTTGCCATTCATGATACTTTCTTTTCGCTCAAGAAATGTATCAGCAGCCAACTTTATCAACTCTCTTGCAAGCGTTGTTTTAAAATAGAAATATATTTCTTTGTCTTTCTTGTTTGCCAGCTCCGAAACTATCGGTAAAGGAACGTTCTCTTGATTATTATAGTTAACCCATTCCTTCATAAAATGTTCTCTGAATTTCTCATTGGTAAGAATGTCTTTCTCAATACCATCTTCCATGTCACTAAGACAGTAGGCTATATCATCGGCTACCTCCATCAAATATGTCAGTGGATAACGAGTTAATTCACCATCTATGTTATAAGCCTTTTTAATCTCATCTACAACATCTTGTTCCGAGTTGAAATATCCGGCTTTCTTAGTTGGTCCGTTACCTTCTTTCCCGTTAGCGACACGTACATATTTCAATGCACAATATAACTGTTGATACGTAAGGTTCAATCCTTTACGGTCAACTTCAAATGGCTTACCCAATATTCGGGTCACTATTCGGAAACCTTGAGGATTACCGTCAAATTCCAGAAAGTCATTGATTAAATTTTCAAACCTGTTTTTCTCATTAACATAGCGCTCGTCTATAGGGGAAGATGGAGAAAAAGATTTTTTGAAAGTCTCTTCCCAATTATCCTTAAACCATTTTTGGATGGCTTTCTCACCGAAATGACCAAATGGAGGATTTCCTATGTCATGCATAAGACAAGCATTCTCAACTATTTGGACAAAAGTGGCGGCTTCCTCTAAGTTTAATTCCTTGGTACTTATTAATTTTTGTGCTATTTGTGTAGCAATATCCTTACCATAGTCAGCAACCTCTATAGAATGTGTCATACGACTTCTGACAAAAGGATTCTTTTCAAGAGAGAATACCTGCGCTTTCTGTTGCAGTCGTCTGAACGAACTTGAGAACACTATTCTTGAATGGTCGCTTAAAGACTCTTGCAGAAGCTTTCGACCTCCAATTGTAGTTTGTCTTATTCGATTGGGATTAAATAAATTATCGTATTCGAACTTCATAATCTAGATTTTAAAAATGATTTTCACTATTTTTCTATGGTTATTAGAGATACCAGCTTCTCCATGTTCTCCTTTCTATTGTTAGGAGTGTAACCTAATTTCTTGCAAACATCTTCAATCTTACTACAGAAAAGATCTGCGTTTAGCCTTGTCATTGATATAGCTCCATTTTCTTCCTCGTATTTTGTGTTCTGCCATGTTGATTCTACATTTAAAGGACGTTCCGGACGGAAATCGTTTATATTTATTATTTTATGTTCAGACCTTGTAATCCATGCCGCACCGATTTCTGCCATTGTTCCAAAAGAACTCATGATATTCTTGCTCGTTATAAAAATTACATAAATCTTCTGGTCAGAATAGCTGTTCACAAAGAAATCCCGCAGATAATCAAAAATGGGCACATCATCAGGAATTCTTGATACTTCATCGTCACAATTCGAATATAGTATTACCTTAGCTGGAACATTGTTTGAAAGCAAGAAGTTATAAACAAGATCTGAAACATTTTTATCTTTACCAGTTTGGCTTATAAGAATTCTCTTTTTTGACTCATCTACCTTCTTTTTAATGCCTAAAAATGGAATATTCTCATTGATGACAGTATCAACAATATCCTTGATATTATGAGGCTCAGAACTTTTTTGTGCAGCTTCAACTCCATTTGATATTTCTTGACTTGCCCTCTCTTTAAATCTCTTTACATTGCGTTTTAAATCATCCTCATGCTTTTGCATGATACTTATTTCCTTTTTCTTAATGTCAGAGTTTTTAAAGTTAGTATAAGTAACACGCATGTTAAGGATAGCAGGAAGAAGTTTTTGCCTGACAAAGTTTATTACAGCTATATATCGAGGATCATCACTTTTGTAACCTTGTCTATTACTAAGAGCCATGTCAGGAAGTTCTGAGAGCTCAAAAAGGTCTATATAAAGTTGACCAACAACATAAGATTCATTCAAAGAGTTTTTACCGACTTTAGGAAGGATATTGAATTCGCCCATTTTCTTATTTGCGTAAAGAGAAATGAAGTTGTCAGGAAAGTCATTTGGATCTTTCTTTCTGCCTTTGGTTGATTGATAAGCACCTATCCAACCCTTTATCTCTAGGTTGTATACTTTTTCAGTTCCCTTATTATCCTTCATCTTTAGTTCTTGGGAATATAGGGGCCTTACAACACATAGCCTCTCTCGTCTTTCAGGTTTGTCCTTGAATGGATTAGGTACCTTATTGATTAAGTACCTGTATTCTTCGCCTAATGTTATAATAGCGCATAGGCTTTTCGCAAAAACATCATCTAATCTTGAAATAACGATGTCCTTTTTGCCATCCAAAATTATATGAATTTTGAAGTCACTGTCAACCAACGGGAAAATATTAATGATATTTCTCTTAACAGCCTCAACTGTTTTATGCAGATGGTATTCTGGTTTTGGCATAATAACCGTAGTACCATTCCCATGCACGCAAAGAAACTTGACGTCATCATCTTCAATTGGCTTTAATAAGCCACCTTCTTCTGGATGCCTTGTCAATACAAATCCTGACTTTTCTCCATCTCTTATAGTCATGACATAGACATCTGATGAAACAGAAAGCGCAGCCAATTTTCCTATTCCTTTCCTTCCCATCTTCTTCCTACCTAATGGTGTATAAGAGTCGGATTCATCTGTCCTTGAAACTTTTGCGACGCCTAAATATCTACTAATGTCTCCATTGCTATATGACATTCCGTGCCCATCATCCTCAACTCTAATCTCATTTTCATTACCAATTATATATACATTATGAGCATCAGCATCATAAGCGTTAGCTATTAATTCAGCTAAAACATAATAGATATTAGTGTAAAGGTTAGGACCTAAAAGCTCTAAAATCCTTGGATCAATTTGAATCTTATATTCTTTTTCCTTTTCCATAGCGGTTATTTTATAGATAGATAATTATCTTTTAGGAACAAGAGACAGTTTGTTTTTCTATGCTTCAAAATACTCATTCAAATGTGCCAGAATGCTTTTCGCAATAACTTCGCCCAACTTTGGAGGTACTGCATTGCCTATATATCTTGAAGCTTTCGTCAAAGACACGCATGACTCATCTTCAAAGAATCTATAGTTCATAGGGAATGTCTGTAATAGAGCAGCTTCCCTTGCTGATATAGCTCTATCTTGCTCGGGATGTCCAAATCTGCCATTCCCAATACCTGTACACTCTGTTGTCATTGTTGGACTTGGCTCATCCCATTTCATCCTTCCATACACACAACCGAAAGATTTCCCTGTTGAGGATTTGTGGCAACGTAGTTTTAACTCTTCTGGCCAATCTCTCCAACTACCTCCTTCTTTTGTGGCTTGAATTCTCTTTAGGTTCAAAGGAGAAAGACTAGCAGCTCTATGTAAAGGGTCCTCCTTTGAGGACTCTCCAGCCGCTATTGGCTTGAGATTGCCAATAGTCTTTCGTACTGTTACATAATCTTTTGGATTGGTTATGTAGGGAGGGAGAAGGTTAATTTCTCCGTATTTAGATGCAAGCAAGACTAAGCGCTTCCTCGTTTGCGGTATACCATATTTAGGACAATAGACGACATTCACTGAAACATGATATTTTTCTTCTTCCAAAAGAGTTATGAAATCATTCAATACATTCTTCAACTTGAAGGCCCGTATAGCTGGTACATTTTCCATTGTTACTATATCTGGACGTACAGCTTTCACAAGCCTACCAAATTCGTAAAGGAGATCATATTTATTCGGATCCTTGTTTTTATTTTTGTTGGCATACGTTGAGAAAGGCTGACAGGGAGCACAACCCGCCAAGATTCTGACAGCACCATCTGCATATAATTGCCTTATGTCCTTTCTTTTTACCTCTTTAATATTTTTGAAAAAGAAAGTAGCGTCATTATTGTACTCATAAGCAAATTTGCATGTTGGGTCAATGTCAAATCCTCCTTTAATATGAAAACCAACAGTTTTCATGCCATAGCTGAGTCCACCTATTCCACAGAACAAGTCTACAACATCTATTTCTGAATACTTTTTTCTTTTTCTTCCCCGCCGCATAAGTACTTTATTGAATGAGGCTTTCTTTTAGCACATAAAGGCTTTATAATCCTTTAGCATAAACTTATCAACAAATGAATATAAACGCTTATTGTCTTCTTCTGTATGATAACCTAAATGCCAAGTAACATTGTTTGGAAGATAGCTAATGATAGTTTGAAAGTAGCTGTAATCAACCTTCCCATAGGAATGACCAATAATTGTAACATCCCTTATTGTTGATATAGCTTCTTTGAAAGCATTGACAATAGCCTTTTCTACCTGTATGTTACCATCCTTACGTAAATCAGCGTATTCTGAAAGTTGCTGAAATCCATTGTTTTCCTTTCTGATGTTGCCTGGATTACATGAATAAGCATCAAATGGATTGACATCCTTGTCATGACCTATAATTACGCTGCTATCTTTTGCAGCACGACCATTCAAATGCCTAACTCTTCCTTCAATTATCTTATACACCGACTCTAATGTGTCAGTATAGTTAAAAGTAAGAAACAGAGAGTCATCAGGGAAAACATATTTAGGACTAACCGAACACAATTCTATGTTTATGTCTTTCGCCCAGTCAGAAAAATGGTTGCCTAACCTCTCAAAAATGTTAGGGTCTGCTATGGATGGGACTGTAACGTATTCGTCGCTATCATCATCAGTATAAGTTATGACAAACAAATTCTGCAAATCGTTATTTTTAACCTCGTCCAAATCAAAATTACCTAAAGCTTCTTCGAAAGAACTCCAAAGCATATCTTTCCTGTCTTCAGAAAGAAATTGACCTAACAAAAGCACATCCTCAAGATGATGGGATACCAGCCAATCTCTAAAATCGCCATATCCAGACTTCAAAGCGTGGCTCTTGTCAAAGCCGTTACCCATAATATAAAGGTGATGGAAATCCAATTCTGGAAACATCTGTAAAATCCTTTTCGTATTGTTATGTGTACAAAATTATTGTACACTTCTCCAGCCAACATTTGTCCTAATTATCATAGCAGGATTATCAGCTGCGATACAATTAATCCTATTTAGCTTATATTTCCCCCCGAATCAGTCCTTTGACAAAGGATGTTCCTTTCTCTCCGAGAATGGATTTTACAGTATTCTTAGCTTTTTCTTTCATAATTCTCTTTTGATCAATTATGATTTCTTCCATCTGTTTCAATGCGCCAGTTTCACTTTCAGTGTCTGTGAAGACTTCGAATATGATTGGTTTGTTTCCAATGTTAGGGTCTATGAAATTAGTCATTGCCCTTTTGAACTCTTCCTTAGTGGAGGCGGTCAAGTATTCATATCCCCAATTTCGTGCTAGGTCACGGACAACAGTTGGAGACTTATGCCCAAAGTGTCCGCCTGCCCCGATATACTTGTCGGCTTCGTCGCCGAACATGGCTCCATTGTGACCGATGAGTCGGAACTCCATTCCCTTACCGTTATCTACAATCATGATTCTGACATTGTTGCCTATGTGTCTGTTACCTATAGAATTCATGTCGTAGAAGAAAGATAAATCACCAACAACTGCAAAATGAAGACGTTTGTCAACGAAAGATGACCCAATAAGGGAAGAAAGTATGCCGTCAATGCCAAAGCCGCCAACATTACTATGCTCTTCTATTGTAGATGGTGTCTCAAAGTAATTCCAAGAACGAAGAGAATTCAGTATGCCTAAATACAGTACGGAATCCTTCGGCAGTCTTGAAGACAGTTGCTCTGCAATCCAAATGTTGCTGAATGGCAAATCTGGTATTTTAGAATACAAGTCCTTTTGTGCTGAATTCCACTCTTTTATGAAGCTGTCATCGGAAGTCTGTCCTTGTGCATAATGCTTGAAGAAGCATGTCTCATCCATCTCGAAGACAGCAGTGAGTCTATGTTGCATATCTCTAATGACGCCGTCCAAGCTCACCCGCCAAACCTGTTTCGGATTCACGGCATACATATCGTAAGCACCAGACATTTCTCCAATCTGGATCATCAAGTCAACGTCTAACAAAGGGCAATGATATTTTGTCTGTAATCCCATAAGACTTGCCAATACCCTGTATTTGCCTCTGTAATTGCTCGTATGGTCGCAGAAAGCTACGGCATTGTTAGTAGAGCAAAAGTTATCAATAGCTTCTGATTGCTCTTTTGTAAAAATGTGATGAGAGCCTATGAATATTGCTATTCTTCCTGAGGGCAACTCCGGCAAATTGTCAGAACCAGTAAAATAATCTATCTTATTAACTTTTGGAAGTTCCTTTACACTATAATCACGGCTATAAGTAGTAGTCAAATTTATATGAACAGGACCACCTCCATGTTTTGTCATTGCTTGAAGCGCACGATTAATCTTTATCATGCAATCCCATTCGTCAGTTTCATCTTTGATGGTCTGCAAGTGCACACTTTCAACAAGTATGTCGGTTGGATGTACGCTTCTGTCTGTTACTTGAGTTGAAAGGTGCCCAACTCTTGATATGTCTTGAGAAGAGGTAATGGCAACAATAGGCAATTTTCTATAATATGCTTCTGTCAGACCAGCCATGTATTCACGTGAAGAAGTGGCACCTGTACAACTAAGCATAACCGGCTCGCCTGTCTGCTCTGCCATTCCACAAGCCATATACATTGCAGACCGTTCGTCAACGCATGAATACATCTCAAAATATGGATCATGCTGCATGCTTGCCACTAACGTTACATTAGTGCCGCCAGGAGAAGCTATCACCCTTTTTATGCCGTATGCCTTTAACAGAGACAATAGCATAAGATGGTTCTTCTCGTTTACATATTTATATTCCATAAAATAATTATTTTCAGAAATTATAAGTTATATCTTCGTTGCTGACATTTCCGGCTCCACCTGTCATGTAGACGATGTCGCCGACTATGCTCCTTCCCATGTCAGAGACAAGGAAAACTGCCATGTTAGCTATTTCCTCCGGCAATATCCAACGCTTTATGAGACTATTTGGCTTTGACATATCACCTTTATTATCTTTCATCATCATTGATGTCGCTGTCGGCCCGGGTGCTATACCATTTACTGTTATGCCGTAAGGTGCCAATAAACGCGCAAGTCCAATAGTGAAGCCTCGTATTCCCCATTTAGAAATATTGTATGCAGAAGTTGCTGGTCTTAATGAAGAAGAGGAAGCAATATTAAGTATATTACCCTTTATGCCATTGTCTCTCATATACTCTCCAAAATACTTGGACATGAAGAACGTACCCTTTATATTTGTGTCTATAATTTTGTCGAACTCATATTCGTTCGTTGTAGAGATTTCTCCGCCAGAGGCCCCGGCATTGTTGACCAAAATGTCAATTGATTTACCTTTGAGAATATTTTCAGCTTCTTTAATCTTTTCAGGAATACTTGAAATTTCGGTGGTATCTAATCGCAGTGTATAAGCTTTATCTGAATCTCCGATTTCTTTTCTTGCTTTTGAAAGTTTCTCTTCATTTCTACCTGCAATTACTACTACACAACCGCATTTCACAAATGCTGTTGCAATAGCTTTGCCGATACCGCCACCCCCCACCTGTTATAAGTGCCACTCTTCCTGTCAATAAGTCTTTTGGTAGTACTTCTTTTATGTTGATATAAATAATCTCTTTCTTGCGGAGATTATGCAAAATGAAGAGTAATCCCTTCTTTATTGTAGCCTTGATATTCATCAGCTTTTATGAAGTTTTGTCTTTATAATGCTTACAACTGCCTGACGCTCATTCTTACTGATACCAACAATCCAGATGGAAGCACAAGAGCAAATCGTACAGATTATGCATGTTGCTATGAGTCTTAAAAATGAAGGTGAGACGTAATGAACAAACAAGACAGGAACAATTGCAGCAACGATGGCAACGGGTATAATCTTATAAATAACTTTTCTGATAAACAGTATCATTGGACAACCTATAAGTCCCTTCATTATGTAAACTCGTGTAAACAGGACAGCAATATAGACTATGATGAATGCGACATAGCAGCTCTCTGGTGGCATTCCTAAAGCAAATGCTATCCATGTAATAGGAAAAACCAATATACCTACCAATGTTACTACTATAGTATATCTCTTTATATTACCCGTTGCCATACATGCTGTTAGCTGCGTATTTCCTAGCATATTAAACATCGTTCCAACCATCGTTAACTGGAGAAAAGTAACTGCATGATCCGGTACATTCTTTAACCAAACATGCAACAGGGTATTGGCTTCAAGAATTGCTGGGAGTTGAAAAAATAGCATTAAAAAGAACGTATACTTTGCACCATTACAAACAAGTTTATAAAGGGCTGGCATATTCCCTTTTGCGTAATCCTTTGTTATCTGAGGGTTTAAAGCTGTTGTAAAGCTTGTTACAAATCTCATTATAGCTCCATCTACTTGGTTTGCAACACCACGCGCTGCATTGATTGCCACTCCGAAGAACAAGTTCATAAGGATATTAATGCCTTCCGTATTAATCATCCATGTTGCATTTGTCAGGAATTGCCACCCTGAGAATCCTCCCATCTGCTTTATAAGGTCTTTATGCCATGCGAAATGGTAACGACATTCCTCGAAATGTATCTTACAATAAATACCATAGACTATTCGGACTAACAAGTCGACAGAGGCGAGCAATAAGGAATATGTTATAAGTTTATCCCAAGGGGAGATGACTAAAAGATAAACGATTAAAAGTTTAAGTGAAGCCTCAAGTATGCTTACATAGGCAAAGGCAGACATCTTTTCATGGGCTATGATACTGGCGTTATATGGAACACTCCATAGACCCATTATAAAAGAGAACAATGAGAATTGCAGGACCCAGTTGGCTGCAAACATTCTCCCGTCTGGTATATTCATCTGTGTGTTTAGAAACCAAACGCCAACTGTCTCACCTAAGAGCAAAACCACTCCGGCTATTAAGAATTCTATATTAACAGAGGTTACGAAGATGTCATTAAGCTTTTTGATATCGCCTTTGCCTAATTCAAAAGTTATAAACCTACTTATCGCATTTGAAATGGAACCTGAGACGACATTAAACATTGCTATCACGCCTCCTACTACATTATATATACCATAGTCTTTCACGCCTAATGTAGCCAGTACCACTCTAGAAGTGTACAGCGAAATAAGCATGATGAACAATGTACGTATGTATAATAGTACCGTGTTCTTAGCTATGCGTTTGTTATCTGAGTTCATGTATCTTTTAAAGGAAAATGATGTAAGTGTTCAAAGGCCGCATAAGACTATTGGCATGACAATGAAATTCTCTTAGTTCTTCCATGAGATACTGTTAGTTTCACAGTGGAAAACATCTGGTTTCGCAGTTTGGAACTATTGGTTCCGGGCTTTAGAACTAATGGTTTCGCTATGGAAAACTCTTGGTTTGCCAATTAAAAGTCGTATTCCTCGTAATAGTTATCGAAGACGGGAAGTTCGTTCCAGCTATAAGCGCGGCAAATAGCGACTATCTCATTGCGGTCCTGAGGAGTGATGGGGTAGGTGCCGTTGCGGAACTTGAAGTACTTGGTTTTGGTGAAGTGCTGTATCAGGGCCTTGCGGATGGCCTTGGCCTTGCCCTCAGGGATGTTCTCATAGAAGTTGAGCATGCCACGTGCCATCTTGACCTTGGCATTTGAACAGAAGTCGGTGCAGGTGCCAGCGACGACATCCTTGCGGTAGGGGTTGACGACAGTGGCATAGAGCGTGTCATCGGATGCCCACTGACCAACAAGCCAGTGGAGGCAGTTGTCCTTGCGATGACAGGTGGCATTGTAGCACAGTAGGTAGTGCCGTGATCTCTCACGGAGCAGTGATTGCTCGTAGGATAATGTCTGGTTGCTCATTGGCTCACACGGAGGCTTTTTTATTTCTCACGGATTTCATAGATTACTCGGATTTATTCTGCTATGATTCATCTGTGGATATCTGTCGAATCGGTATGAACTTTTTCGGCTTGCTGAGATTAGTCGTCAGTTCTGGGTAGATTAGTGTCATCTCTTTCAGATAGCCCTTACCTTTATATGTTCCATCTTTTCTCGCAGACCCACTAATTACTGCTCGCCAAAATCGGGGTTGTCGGCATTATCCCATATAAGGTATGTGGGTAAGAACATTAATGGGTAAATGCCTGTTTCGATATAATTCAGATCTGCACATCCTAAATCTTTCATCACAGAGAGATTTGTGTCCAACTCACCACATATCTTCTTGTCGACCATGTCTTTGGAATACACAGTCTTCAGTTGGTCTGACAACTCCTCGAGACCTGAATTGACAATAGCCTTAACGACATGGCTGACAACGTATTTGTCGCAGATATTTCCTGTTGGATAATCAGAGATATAGGCATCAAGAACTCTGCTGAAGATGCCAGTCAACTCGTCATGTACCTTCTTGTTATTGGCTTCAGTCTTGGTTTCTGTATCACAACCCATCCTTGCCAATAGATCGGCTACAATTCGTTTTGAATAGTCAGTTAAACCCTTCTCTAACAAGAATTGCTCAAGTTGTTTTGGTTCATATTCAAAAACTATCGACAATATCGGCAATATGTACGTAAAGCCATTATAGTCAGGAAGGTTGAATCTGATTATGTCTTCCGACTGACGCAGCACTTCAAGTACTACATCAAAAGAAGAGAAAGCGTATGAGGACAAAAGGGATATGAGGGTATTCCTTATGATGAAATGGTTGACAGTCGTATCTGACTCCAACTGCTCTGCACTTTTGCCCCATTGCTTGCCAAGCTCCCAAAGGATTAACTGTTCTTCATCAGCGCAGAATTCTTCTGTAGGAATGTCGAACAGGTGGTCAAACTCACGTCGGGTTATGTCCAAAGGATCTTTAGAAAGTGTAGTAAACACCTCCTGATGCTTTATGTTTAGCTCCTTCGGGTAGGCCTTACCTTTATATGTATATCTCATATCGTGGGTTCTTTATTCGTGTAGCCATACTGTTGTAAGGTAGTCACGCCAAACAGCCAGGTGTGTACTGGAATTAATCTGTTTGCAGATCTTTACTCCAGTATTCACAAGACACTCTAAGGCTTCTTTTATTTCAATGGAGTCTTCAAGTTCTTCACCCGTTGACAACACGAGATTGGGGATAGTGATGGACAAAACATTTATATTTGTTCTCGCATTTAAACTAAAATCTTTTGTTGCAACTAAAGGTAAGGATTGTCCTTTCAATACATTGTATAGCTCTCCAGCATATTTACAAAATGCTTCTTGGGATTTACGGGTATCATCCTCCTTCTTTAGGCTTTTTAGGAGCTTTAATCTCTCCATACCGTCAGTTGCAAAATACGCGCCGAGGAATTTATCCCAATTCGTAAAGAGAATGTAGCCTTTGTTTTGCTTCTTGATGCCTACATGGGCATAATAGAAACTTCTCCTTACTTCTTCCTTACCATTCGAAGGATGATATACTTCCTCACCGATGGTTACACGCTTGATAACTTCTTTGAAGTCACTGTGGCTAACGATGACATAATCATTCCCTTCGGGAATAACATCTCCTGATGTAGGAGTAAGAAAAGGTCGGAGATAAAACTGTCGCCAATTCTCTTGTACATACCGTGGAAATTCTCTAACATAACTGCCAAGATAGAATAAGAGCTGCCTGTCATCTTCTGTAATATCCAAAGTACGTTTTGCCAAGCACTTTGTTAGTTGAAGTCTTGCCTCCTGTGCAGGTATTGTTGTTGTATCTTTCTTGTTCGTATTGAAGCTTTCTTCTTTCTGGTTAGCTCCATTATTCTGCTTTAATGAATGATCAAGAATAGCCTTACGCTGACAAACAAGGTCTTCCACTGCTTTCTGCAACGAAATGCCATTAGCCAATTTGTCTAATAGAATGTCAAATTCCGATTTAATAATGGAATCGTCATACCCGCAACTCTGTAATAATCCTATCAACAAATCTACTCCACGAGCCTTAGCAGAGGCTATGGTCTGCTTGTCTGATTCAGCATTGTGAAGCCTTACAACATGAAAGTCCCATATATTTGGTACTGCAAACGTTAAGGGTTCACCACCATAGGGATTGGTAACATTGAAAACCATGCCTCTGTTGCCGGCTATTTTGGTAAAATAGCCAGTTAGACCTGCTAAAACGCCATCTACAATTTTTACGGTATCATTGGGCAAGCCTTCTTTCTTGTTGAAAGCATAATCCTTGAATGGCTTATTAAGCTTGACGACATAGTCAATCATGTTGTCATTGAAGTTCATGAACTTACTCATCTGATCCTCTGGCACTGTCAAGGGTTCAGATTTCATATTTGCCGTCGATTTCCTTTTGAGCTGGATGCTGCCGCTTGGATAATACTCCTTTAAATAAAAAGAGAGTCCTTGATAAGAGGCATAGACGAAATCAGCGCCAGTAAAAAGAGGCTTCTCTCGATACGGCAAGCCTGCATTTTTGCCATTAGATGGCTTTACCGCTTTTGCGCCGTTATTACCTTTGTGATATTCCTTAACGACTCTTGTAGGGCAATAGACTTCCAAGATATTTTTGGTATGCTCTACATCCGCTTGCACAGTTCTCATGAACTTGAGTTCCTGATTGGGCTTGTTGAAAAGAACAACATACCATTTTAGTTCATTTTTTTCTCTGTTGACTGCTATATGTGGTATGGGCA
This sequence comes from uncultured Bacteroidales bacterium, assembly GCA_902778265.1. Lineage (GTDB taxonomy): Bacteria > Bacteroidota > Bacteroidia > Bacteroidales > Bacteroidaceae > Prevotella. The sequence goes on from CACYXI010000009.1 coordinate 41,631, forward strand.
TTTCTTTCGTTCCACTCCTGTCAGTCGCAGGAGTGTTCGATAGTGAACCCGAAAGGCTCGACGGGCACTGATCAGGATTAACATCAGCAGTATTCAGGCCGCCATTATGTGGTGTAAAAAATCTGGATTCCAATCCAGTGTTTATCTCTTTCATACCACAATTTAGTTTTAACAGGACTCTTTCCTGATTCAAGCTTTCAACACAACAGCCCCCAGAAAACGTTGCTTCTTTTATATGGAGCCGATGTATCGTTGCAAAGGTAACGTTATTTGTTGAACTAACAAAATCAAGTAGGGAAAATTTTTCCACCGAGATTATTTTTTAGCCTGTTTTTTTATGAAAAGGCATATAGCACTTAATTTTAGGTAAGGCACATTGCTTAATTATGGCTATATTTGATGGATAGGAAGGAAATGGCTATTAATCAGAGTTCAGCAGGCCTTTGATTCTATCGACTTTCTCACATTACGATTACAAAGTAACGGGTGAGCGTGTTTTTTTTAAAATATTATTCTTAAAGGGCCTTACCTCTGCCTATCATGATTAAGTACATTAGAACAAGATAGGAGATAGATTAACGGACAGTTTCCCAGACACATCGCCTGTTCATCGAAGTCTCGGTCTGAGATAGTGGTGCCGGTATTTAAGAATGATGACGTGATTGCCGTCATTGATGTTGACAGTAAAGGCTATAGTGCTTTCGATGACATAGACAAAGAGGGGCTGGAGAAGATTGCAAAACTCATCAGTCCGTTGTTAGATACAAAAGTCGCGTCTTTGAAAGAAAAGTAGGCTATCGTAGATGAGTATCAAACTTTATTCGTATCTTTGCGTGCAAACCAAATCAGCATACAACAATGAACTTAGGGGACATTTTTGAAAAGGACTATTACTTCGAGTTCGAGCCGAGGATGAATTATGAAACAGGTAAGGCAGCCCATAAGCTTCCACGAGGAACCAATGAGCCAATACGGTTTACTCTTGAGGAAATGTACTTGCTGAGACTATTCTTTAAAGAATATGGGAGTGATGCGCTTTTTGATGAATTGTATGAGTTCAATGAAGACTTATACCTTGATAACGCAGAAATCCTTTTGGATATTATATGTTCAAGACTTAACACTGTATATTCAGAAGATGAGATGATGGTAATGGACAACGTCTCACTGGATGACTATACGGTAATCTGGCCGGAGTCTTTGATTAATGACGTGCTCGATGACAATCTGCTTGACTGGAAAGCAATAGAAGCCGCAGAAGAGGATACGGATGACGGTAATGATTAGCCCAACTTTGATACATTTAACAACATCAAACATAGGAGATATTATTATGGCAACAAAAGACACAGTATTGGAGACTATGAAGTAGGCCGGCACGCCGCTCAATGCAGGTAAGATTGCAAATCTCTCTGGCCTTGACCGCAAGGAAGTGGATAAGGCTATGAAGGAACTCAAAGCTGAGGGCGCTATTGTATCGCCCGCCCGCTGCAAATGGGAACCTGCTAAGCAGTAACTGACTTTCAGAATTTGTTACCACATTTGCTACATCTATGTGATGCAGCAAATGTGGTCTGTTGAAAGCATGGATAGCGCAGCTTGAAGGGAGCTATGACACTGTAAGTTTACTGATGTCGTCTGTAATTTTGCAATTCCTTTTAATCTTTACATATTCAGTTTCGTTACTCCATAGTGGGCAATTATTTTAGTTTACTTCCATTCTACTGAGAGGTCGCGGAAGTTGAACGACATGTCCTGATTTCCCCATGTTGACGAATAGGCCTTTATTGTCAGCGATGCTATCCGCTTTGTTTCAATCGAAACATCAGCAAAGCGAAATTTCAGCTTAATATTGGTATTGCTGTCAATGGTGGGTTTGACATTCTCCATATTACCAAACTGATATTCATTGGTTTCGTAAGCATTGCCGGCATAGTCGGTAAATTGAGCTAGCGCCATCTGCTTCTCCCTGCTTTCGCCTGGATTGAATAGGTTGAGTGTTATAGTCAACTTCCCAGTAGCTTTGTCCCCAACTGCTGACACGAAACTATATTGATAGCCGTCGGCATCGGTGGTGTTCAGCGTCTGCTTGATGTCCAATGCCTTCTTGTACTCTGCGTTTCGGTCTGCAAGCTCATTAAGACGGGATTGCATGGAGGCTATCTGACCGTTCTGCGTTTCTAACTGACCCTTCAAGATCTTGACATCTCCTTCGAGTGTCTTGACACGATCTTCTACTTTAACTGTCTGTCCCGACATCGTGGCAGAGAAAACCACGCACATGATAAGCGTAATGATTTTGTTCATAAGATACGTTGTTGATGTATGCTACAAAGGTAATGATAATTTGGCAAAGAACAATGGGATATTCCCTACAGATTGAGAGAATACCCCTATTGATGCTTAATTACTTGCAATAACTTACTGAGAATTGAGCAGGCTCTTTATCATTTCTTCTATCTCACGGTTCACTCGCGCAAAGTTGCGGTTGAGCATGACTTCCTTCTGACGGGCATCCTTGAAGGAGGTCAACGTATTGAGCTTCTTCCTTCTTAATCTCAGCCATATTGAAGTTGGTTTTGCAAAAGTACTTCGTCGTCCTGAACTCTGGGCTATCCTCAAGATTGATGCTGCTGAAGGAGCTGCGCTCCGTGGGTGTGAAGTCACGGGCAGCCTGTCCGGCGAGCCAACCAGTGGCCATGTCGGCTATCTTGGCTGCAGGGACGAGGTTGTCCATCTTCTCGCTGATGGAGGTGCTGACCTTTGAGTCGTTGATGGTGATGGACTTTGAGGTCTGCTTGGCCTTGCCGAAGACATCGTTCTGTGCCCATTCCAGCGTTTCCTTGTTACGGGCAGCACCCATGAAGATGTTGCCGCAAGTGGTGATGATCTTCTGCATACCATTCTTGCCGTAGTCAGCCTCCAACTGGGGTAGTTCCTGGAAGCCGAGGGTTACGGCTACCTTGTTGCTTCGTGCCGTACCGATAAGGCGGTCTATCTTGTGGAAGTAGAGTGTGGGCAGCTCGTCAACGATGATGCTTACCGGCAGGTTGCCCTTGCTGTTGATACGCGTTACGAGTCGGTTGAGGATGAGGGCGTTGAGCGAGCCGATGACCTGTTCCTTTTCCGGGTCGTTGGCAATGACAAGATAGCTGGGACTGTTTCTGTCGGAAATTTTCAAGTCGAAGTCGTCGCCGGTGAACACCCAGTAAGCCTCTGGGGAAACAAGACGGGCGGCATTGACACGGAGCGTTCCAACCATACCCTCAAGCTGGTCATTGGCCTTGTTCTTATAGGCACTTTGGAACGGTGCCATGAGGGACATGATCTTTGAATCTTGCATGAGAATGTCAAAAACTTCGCTGTAGCTGCGGCCTAAGAAGCTGAGCACATGGGGCATATCTGAGTACTCGCCCGTGATGGTGTCGGGCTCCACTTCGTTGCCGTCCTCGTCCTCGTACCAGCAACGTTCGATGCGTATCTCCTGCTTATTACCATTGAGATAGGTGAAGCCGTTCAAGTCGACAAACATATCGTCACTGTCGGTGGAGACATTGTTGCTATTACAGTCGATGAAGTCCAATACCACGTTGCCCCGCTCATCCAAAGCCTTATAGTCTCTCCAACTGCGTATGACAAGACGGAGCTTCCGGTTATTCCACAGCACATAGCGGTTCAGCTTTTTGCCGTCCTTATAGCCGGTGGGGTGGAAGTTGACGAAGAAGTAGATAATGGCGGCAAGGAAGTTCTCGGCGGAGTTCTGGAAGAAAGCCTCGCTTCCGCCTTTCTTTTCTCCACCTCCCTTATTCAGAGAGGCAAGCAGTGTGGCTGCCGTCTCGGAAGCTGCCGCCAAGTCGGGGATGTACTTCCGCTGGATGGGGTTCACCCTGTTACTATATTCCACGTCGGTAAAGTTGACGATGCGGAAGCCGCAGTTCTTGGGCAGCTTGCCCTGTTTGCGGTTCTTGCAGTACTGGTAGAAGAGGTTCCTTGCCAAAGCCGGGAACTTGTAGTCATAGACCATCATGGCGAAGCCCTTGGCTGAATGTTGGCGGATGAACGGGTCAATGATGCCGAAGGACTTACCGGAGCCGGGCGTTCCCAAGACGATGGTAGCACGGAAGGGGTTGATGATGTTGATCCAGCCGTGGTTCAGACGCTTCTTATAGTAGTAGACCATAGGGATATTGACACTGTACTCGTTCTCTTCCTTGTTCCGGCTCTGCTCGAAGCTCTCGTTTTCGAAATTCCATTTATCGTCGCCAATCTTCATGCCCAAGCATTTGGCGATGGCATCAAAGCCCTGGTGGATGAGCATCGTGCCGGAGACGGAGCAAAGGACATAGAGACAGCGGTTGAGGGAATAACCGGCAAAGAAGCCGTTGAGTGGCATATCATAGAAGATGAAGCACATGACAATCATGGACGCTCCGGCGAGTACGGGATAGAGCACCATCGTCTTGAGGTTCCATTTCAAACTCTTGCGTGCTCTCGTTCCGATACAGGTAACGGTGATACAGATGAGTTCCATCACCTTGCAGGTAGCCACGGAGTCGAAGACCTTGAAGCGGTGAAAGAGCTCAAGGACAAAGGCGACCATGCGGTTGTCGGAGGTGATGGGCAGGTTCATCACGATCTCAACGATCAGTATCAGGTAGATGCACGAGCGAAACATACTGTACATCTGCTGTTGTTCACGGGTTTCTTCCATAGCAAGGGGAGTATCAAGAATTTGAGAATTAGAGAATAGCGCTCACGGTAGGGGTAGGACGGGGATAAACCCCGTCTCTACGAGCACAACCGGACATCAGTGGAGATTGATTAAAAGATCCGGCGAGAAGGAGTCCGCATTGAGGATGTCACGGTAGTTGATGTCGAGGTAGCTGACACGGCCGCTGATCTGATCCTCGGTGATTTCAAGGCGCAGCTTCTTCTCTTCGGGGAACGTGAGCTTCTTCAGTACGATGACATTGCGGTAGGACTTCGTGAAGTGGTCGGCATGGTTGACCATATAGACGGGCGTAAGCTCGATGGTCTGTGAGTTCGTCGCCTTCAGTTCCTTCTTGTCCATCAGCTTCAGACGGATCTCGGCAATGTCGTACTTGATGTTGCTCCTGTTCTCCAACGAGAAGTCGATGAAGAAGTAGTCACCGACGGTGTAGATGTTGTTCACCTGCGCTCGTATGCCATGCTGTTTGCCGTGCACACGGAAGCACTTGCGGCGGCTCATGAAGATGGACCAGCACAGACGCGACATATCACCCTGCGTCATGCTCACCTCCGGGTTGGTGTAGTCGCGGATGTCCTCCTGTCCGACGGTATAGACGGAGTGGGCACGCTTTGGGGCTTTCGTGTAGTAGACGGTGAACTGTGCGATATGGCGCTCACCGATGACTGTTACCGTTCCCGCGAGTTCGTTGTCCATCAGCGTGGACTTGGGTTTCAGTCGGACGATGTTGTCGGCGCACTGGTTGCCTACGAGCTTGTCGGTGGAGATGTCCACGAGTTTGATGTTCTCCGGCATTATGAGATGGGTGGTCACCTGGTCGTTGACGTAGATGACGGTCTTCTGCAGGTTGCTATCGAAGATTCGGGCATCGTCCTCCGTGAGGCGGTGAATGTAACGGATGCGGACGGTATCGTTCTTCTCATTCTTGGTGATGTTGTCACTGTTAACTGCGTTCTCTGCATGGGTTGGCAGGATGGCGACGGCCATCAGTGCCATGATGATAATCTTTTTCATTCGTTCTGTGTGTTTATAAGATAGACAATGGTGTTATACTTGATTTTGGCTTTGTTCTTTCTGATATTCTTCGACACGGCGGAACTTGCAGACTGGTACATGTTCTGCAGGGCTTGCAGGGCGATAATCTCCGGGGACACGCCGCCGGTGCCGTTTACGTCGAACTGGATATTCTGCGCCGCGACATTGGAGCCTGCGTCCTTCACCATCTCGCGGAACGTGGACTCGGGGACATAAAAGCCCTCCATGCCGTCGTTGTCGAAAACGCTGAGATTGACCTTGATGAACTTGTTGCCAACGAGGATGCTCGTGATGTTGGCCATGACACGCTGCTGTCCGAAGCCCGTGACGATGCCGTAGAGGTAGGAGCCTTTCTTGAGGCGGATGCCCTTGACGGTCACGTCGTCGAGGAGCTTGAAGCGCAGACGGGTGCCCTCACGTGCCTTGGTGGTCTTGTCAATCATCGCCTTGATAAGGGGCTCATCAACATTCTCGGTGCTGGCTACGGTATTGAACTTCTCGCTGTTGTCCTCCTTAACCTTCTCGACAATCTCGGTCTTCTCTTCCTTCTTGTTTGATTTCTTTCGGGAGTTGCCGGTGAGGGCGTCTATCATTGCCTGTTGCTGCCGTCTCTCCTCGGCTTCCTCCTCCCTGTCGCGCTGTTCCTGCTCGGCATAGTAGCGGCGCTGGCGGTCCATGCTGCGGTTCTGGATGCGCTCCAGCTCACGGGCATAGTCGTTGAGGTCGTCCTGCTGGGTGCGTCCGCCGCCATAGCTGCGATTGACATAGTCATTGCCTCTATAGCTGCTGCCATAGCCGTTGATGCGGTTCATGTTGGCCTGCTGACGCTC
>CACYXI010000010.1 GCA_902778265.1 uncultured Bacteroidales bacterium
TGGAGAGATGGCAGAGTGGTCGATTGCATCGGTCTTGAAAACCGACGTACTGAGAGGTACCGGGGGTTCGAATCCCTCTCTCTCCGCTGTTACAATGTCGTAACTTACTGATTATCAGTTTGTTACGACATTTTTCTTTTCTCTTGAAACCCAGAATCAAACCCATAAGTATCTGAAAAACACGAAGACAAGCAAAAGACTCTTTGTTAATGTTTCATAACATATACGAAGAATTCCTGTTATAATCTGTGCTATTATGTATTAAAAGCATCTTTTCTTGCAAGATTACAGGTCTTTTAGTGGGTCTAAGTCTTGTCAGAAGACCCCAAAAATACTATTACTATGGAAAGAGTACATGCCAAAGGAACTAGCTGAGTTCAGAGCACTGTACAGCAAACTTACAGACAAGATGAGAACTATGGTATATCAACTCGGTTTTATAAGGTCTTAATGACAATAAAAAGAGCACCATCCGTAAGGATAGTGCTCTTTTTTTTGTGGATGCAGTAAAATTATGGACCATACATATAATCTACATATAGTAGAAATATTATTACTGCATAGCCCTGAGAATTGAAGCAATCGGCAAAAGATCTACAATAGTAGAATATTATTACTGTATACCTTCATTTTTTAATTTCTTTTGAATGAAATCTACATCAGGTAGAAATATTTAACTGTATAGCCAAGATCTTTATATTTCTTCGCTTCCGCATCTACATATTAGTAGAAATATTTAACTTTATAGCCATCGGCTCTACCTGCCGGACCATTTCGCATCTACATTTTAGTAGAAATATTTAACTTTATAGCCTATAATAAGGTACGCAACTACCTCACTCATCTACATTTTAGTAGAAATATTTAACTTTATAGCCCAAAACCCGTCTGATTGGTCCTAACCTCATCTACATTTTAGTAGAAATATTTAACTTTATAGCCTTTGCCCATCGCTATATAACTGAGTAACAGCATCTTACGAGAAGTATCTTTTACCCGCCTCATTTTAGCACTTATATCTAACGGCTTGGCTTACAGCACTTTATGTGGTGACAACCATTCTGCACACACGGAGGTTGACTGATTTTTCGCTGCAAAGGTACAAAGAAAAAAAGAAACTACCAAATCTATTAGGATTCTTTATGGTATTCGTTCTGTTTATATAAAATACAATAAAAATTATAGTGATTTTTTATAAATATCAAAAAAAAATATTTACTTTCAGACCTCTGTTACCATAACAAAAACACGCAGAAAACAATGATATTAACTACGCACCAAATAGGGTGTGTGAGAGTGTTCTTCACAAGATAAAAGAAGAATGTGATTTGTCGTGTTAGCAATATTAATCTTAGATTTCAAAATCTCATGTATAATCTGAGTTATCTTGTCTTGATTGCTTCTTTTCTTGCAAGATTCCAAGTCTTTTTGCAGGTCTAAAAAAACGAATTCCTATTGTAACTTACATACAAAATAAGTGTGCTGCGGCAATGAACCACAACACACTCCTACTCTTATTATCTGCAATACTACTTACTTTACGCTACTGTCCTGTCGATCTTAGACATCTTCATTCTTCTTTCTTGATCCATACTATCAATAGCATCAATAACATTGTTGGTCAACTTATGCGTTGCCTTTATGTATGGCTCTAGATCTTCAATGCACTTATGTCCCGTAATCTCTGCTATATGCTCTATTGGCATACCGGCATTGTAAGCCATGCAGATGAATGTCCTTCGCCCGCAATGACTCTCAAGATCTGCCCTATCAGTATATACTACCTCAGACTTGTTCAATCGGTACTGAATGTCTTTCCACTTTCCCTTTATTCCTGCGAGATGACCGAGTTCCTTAAGATGCTTATTATACTTACTATTACTAAGAACCGGAAATGCTGCGTTATTCTCATACAAGTACATACTGTACTTCTCGTAGATTATCTTTGCACGCTGTGGGAGCTTGAAGTCTATAACAGTATTCTGCTTTTGGGTTACCTTTCTCATATAGAGATCTCCGTCTTTACGATAGAAGTCTTTTTGCGTGAGACTCTTCAAGTCTGAATATCTGAGAGCAGTATAACATTGGAAAAGAAACATGTCTCGTGTTACTTGCATAGATGAAGTCTTCAACTCAAGATTCCACAATCTATCAACTTCTTCGACAGTTAAGAATCTTACTTCCTTCACTGCCTCTTTTAACGAAGGATTGTATCTCCAGTATTCTGGATTAACTGTATAACCATGATCTTCTGCCCAGTAATTAAAACATCTAAGATAAGTCAGCCTCTTGTTTATAGCATCGTTATACATTGACAGAGAAAGATGTTTAATAAACTCTATCATCTTTTTTCTGGTAAGATTCTCAAGACTAAGATTGTTATCGAATTCTAAAAGTCTATTCTCTAACTGTAAATATGGTTGGATTGCATCTTCTTTACATTGAGAATCAATATGTCTAATCTTCATATCTTCAAGGAAGTTACCGTAAAGTTCAAAGAAAGTCTTCTGGACTGCCGCAAGTCTTGGTATAGCAGTATGTTCTTTAGACTCGCCTTCATGTGAAACCTCTGAATTAAACCACAGTCTTAGTTCATCTAGACTCGGATCTAGACTATTCTCTTCACAGGTCAAGAAGTAGTAATCAATCCACTCTTCATATCTTGTCAGTCTTCGATTGATGTCATTATAACTTGCACCATAGACCTTGCATCCCCTCTTAATTCTGTGATTATCCCACTGGTCTTTACTTTCAATTTTTATTCCAGGACGCAGATCTATTCTGTCCCCACCATAAGTTACCCTAATTCTTATTATATAAGATGTTCTGTTAGATACTATAGATGTACTAATCCCGTAGGTTATCTTAACCATATCACTACTCGTCTGCCCTGACCTTGCTGTGGCATCTGGCACGCCGTTGTACATTTTCTTAATGAATTCTGAAAATTATACTTGCGTTTCCCAAAAAAGTTTTTCTATATTATCCTAAAAAAACCTATAAAAACATGTCAAGTGCATATGTGTGTTTTTCATCACTTCAAAATACAATATGAAGTACTATCTGAAAGTCAGAATAAAACTTGTGTAGGTATTATATTAAGGAAGAAACAAAAAAGCCACCAAGTTGGTGGCTTACTACAGATGTCCTATATACTATGCTTCTAACTCACTTATTACCGCGAATTGTGAATCATATCTTGTTTCTTTTGTGTATTCTTTCTTTGTTGAATCAAAAGTTGAAACATCAAGTTCCCCTGTGTCAATATCAACCGACAGATACATTTCTGTTGTTTTTACATTTTTGTATCTATCAAGTTCCACCTCCACAGTCGAAACAACCTTGCACGCATCTTTCACAGCAAACAGATGTTGCCCCTTTGCGCTTCGATGATGAAACAGGACATATCCAATAGAAGACAGATGTTCAACTATCTCCATAGATTCCTTGGTATATTTCACACCGACTGCAATCTTCCCAGTGGCAAGAAAATTCTTGCTCTTTGTGTCGTAGTCCTCCATCATCACCATAAGTACGCCATCTTTCTCTGGGGCAGGAACAACTTCTCTTTTTCTTGCCTCATTTATAATCGGTTCAGGATTCTCACCTAATTTGCATGGTTCTACAAAGAAGAACTTCTCAAGTTCCGCTAACAGTAGATTGTTGCTATCACGATCTTTTTTATCAAGAGCCAGGGAGAAGATACTATCATCAGCAAAAGGCTTGTAAGTCTTTCCCAACACTTCTTGGAAGTGTGTCTTGAAATATAGTCGGGCATCCACACCGGGCTTTGCAGCCATAGCATAGAAACTAAACTCATCTTGCAGCCAATCCTGAATCTCTTCACGGAACTTGTTGCGAATCTTATGTTTCCACTCTGCTTTCTGTGATACATTATCCCTTGCATAAAGGGATAGCACAAAAAGGAAATTTACATCATAGTGGAACAGCAACAACGTATCTCGGTCGAAAAGGCGGTTCTTGAATTGCTCCTTACGATGTCTGTTATGTCGTCGATCAGTCTTCTCGATGCCGTCATGTGCATAATCGAAGGCTTCATCCATTTTCGCGGAAACGAAGAAGTTTGGAATGATGTTGTAGCCCTCTGTTACATCATCTCGAAGCTTTACACCAGACTGTGGCACATCACCACGATTAAAGATGTCGAGATTCCATTGAATCACATTACGGGCGTATGTATATTGCTTGTAGATAGATTCATTTCCAAGCGGATGTCCCATCTTATAATACTTAGAATCGCCAATATAGTACGTCTGACCAGTCTCACTTTCTATGAGACTCTTCGCTGTATATAGGTGGTCAACAATCTTTCCGTCTTCCTGCTTCTTCTCCATACCGTCAGGCAAAGGATTGTCACCAATCAGCTCGTCTATTATAGATTCAAAGACACTGAAGAAATCTTTTACAAGCAGATATTCCTTCTTCTCTGTGTTAACAAAGACTTGTCTGGCTTCATCAAAGAAAGCATAACACAAGTTCCATAGTTCAAGAGCCTTGTCAGAGAAATACTTGTACTTTATCTGTCGCAAGCGAGTAAGACCATACCCGTTAAGATAGGTTTTGAATTGTGCGCCCTTAATAAGCTGAAACTGGCACTTTATTTCCTTGTGGAATCCGTAGGTATCACCAATATAGTTCAGTATAGAAAAGAAGATAACAAGTAATTCCTCATCAAAATTAATCTGTCTTTTCTTGTTTACAGCCTTCAGATAGATAGGCTGCTCACCTTGTACTATGGCAGTTTCATGGCTGATAGTTCTGGTCCAGTTTATTTTGTTGTAACCAGAATGCAGATTCTTCACGATGAAGAAAAAGAAACTCTGGTTATCCCTGTTGAACTGTAATAGTTGCAGCAGGATGTCAAGGTATGTATTGCTCAACCTTCGGCTTCCTTTGCCTATCTGTGCTATCTTTGTATGATACACTATGCTCGTGTCATTCTTTTTGTCGTTCTTGAAGACAACGATAGCACGGTATATCCACACGGCAAACTTATAAAGGAAGTCCTTTTCCCTGACTTCCATATCCTTGTTCTTGTCGGGTGAGACAATATCCTCCGGAATGTATTTGCCGAAAGCAAGTTCTTGTCCATTCACATCTTTGAGAAGTACCTTTGGAAGAATAAACACGCAGTCTTTCAGCAGAGTATTGTAGTAATACCCCACATAGTGAATAGACACCTTGCCTTCTACGTTCTCCAAAGCATCAATGCCATGAAGAATGTCCTTCACCTTGGCTACGTCGTACTGATATTCTTCTATGAGTATTCTCATTCTTCAACCTTTGAAAGTCTTATTCCCCAATCTTGTTGATTAATAGCATCTATCAACTTAAATACCATCCCATTGCTACCATACCCATTATGAGCAACATAGATTACAGAATCTCCACATTTTATCTCATGAGAACGCTTGCTATCATCTGTGCGAGCGTCAAAATCTTCTTTTGATTCTACAAAATGAGATACTTTAATACCCAATTTTTTCCAATTTGCAAGGACATCTTCTACAGGCATATCAGGATTAAGTTCTATGTACTTCTTCATACATTCTGCAGCAAGATTATTTTTGCCATATCTTCCTATTCCATTTACAGAAAATTTACTATAGTCTCGGCTGGTAGAAGATTCTTCATTCCCATCTTCATCTTCAATAACTTCTTCTGTACTGATATTTGTAATAGGTTTTACACCAAGATTCTGCAAGAAAAGTGTCACCTTGTCTTCTTTGACCTTTGTTTTGCCATCCACACCAACTGTATAGAACTTGTTGAATGATAGCAATGTGCTATCATCATCTTTGAACAAGTCACCTGCCTCTTCTGCAAAGTCCTTAAACACATCGTTCCAAATGTAGAACACCACTTTGCCTACAAAGGTTCCTGCATCAATGACACCGTTCTTTGTCTTACAGAAGAAGTATCCAAGTTTCTTGTCTTCGGAATTGGTGGTAGAGCCAATCTTGTCGTTCATCTTCTGTAGGAAGTCCCACCAGTCGTAACGCTTGCCGTTGGCTTCTATCTGCCAGTCCTTCTTTCCGTCAGAGATAGGCATATACTGCCAGTCCCATCTACGCTTGAAAGCAGAATCAATAGGGAAGAGACTTTGGTCACTCGTGTTCATGGTTGCCCATATATATAGATTCTTTGGCAGTTTCATCAGTTCACCTGAACGCACTTCTTCTGGTATTGCGTCTTTCTGTTCATCCGACAAGGCAGCAAAGCCATATTTCTTGTCTGTTAGTAAGAACTTCTGAATGTCTTCGTCAGGTGATATTGGATAATCTGATTCACCCTCATCGTTTCTGTCAAGCAACTGGAACAGATCACCGAAGATCTGGGCACAATTACCACGGTTTATTTCCTCTATTATTAGGAAGAAAGGCTTGTCTTGATTCTTCCATGCTCCAGTATAGGCTTTCAAGAATGCCTGTGGCACAAACTCATATACAATCTTCTTCTCTTTTCGTGGAGTTCCGTCTGGATTTTCAGCCTGTACAGCCTTTGTGCCTATCATTGTCATTACAGGCACCTCTACAGATGTAGGCTTGTATGCACCCACGAAAGTTGAATAATCGCTATCCGGGTGAAATGTAGTACGCACTCTTGGCAAATCTTTTTGGTCAACCTCACATTTTATTGTGTTGGATTTACCTGTACCAGGAGCGCCATAGAAGATTTGCTGAAGAATGTCATTGTACTCCCCCAACGACACATAACCCGACTTTTCCTCACCATCTATTGGTATCAAAGATTTCCATTCTTCAGAACGATTTCTACTCCTTATATTTTGGTTATAAACCATCGGAGCTGAAGCATTCACTACTACAGCACTAAAATATAATTCAGATTGATTTTTTATTGAAATATCATAAACAAACCAACATCCATTAGTACTACAGCCCAATTTTTGCTGCATTTTGTTTATGCATAATTGATTTTCAATTCCGTTATATTTTATATATGGCGCATATGTTATTAATAACCTTCCATCATGACTTCTCGAGTGTTCACGAACTAGTAATAATACATATTGAGCATTCTCTATTTTCTCATTATTTATAAATACATCTTCAAAAACAGAGCAAGATATAACATCCCTATCTGCACTTCCTTTTGAAACATCTAGTTTATCCAGATCTACAACACTTTTGTATGTCATACCTATTACCATATCAACAACCTCTTGTTTGAAATCGTCAATACGACATTGCCTTGATCTATTCTGTCCAATAGATGTCCCCCAAGCTGGAGTTGCTGTTTGTCCTTCAATCTTTGAATTGAAAAACATTGATGTAATGTCTATTTTCATAATAACTGCCAGAATATATGGTTTAACAATATGCCGACTAAGTTCACATCCCATCCATTACCCGCTCTTCTGCCTAATTTCGTGTAATTCTGAGTTGGTGGGAATTGAATCTCATTATTTTCTCCATCCATATGAAATCCCATCAATCGAAAATGTTCATCTAATGACAATTTTCTGAATCGCTCTTCACCATTCTGCATTGGTTCGATTATACGAATAACATTATGTTCTGGTGGTGTCACAGTCATACATATCCTGTCGGTTCGTATTTTACGATTGTAGATATCATAACACAAAGGCTCGTCAACATCAAAGACATCATTGTGGTGTATTTCGTGAATGCGAGCGATCTGTCGTTGAGTCTTATATAATTCAGGAGCAGGATTGTGGTCTAAGAAATCGGCCAAATAGCCTTGTAGCGGTTTTTCGGGTGGAACCATATCAAAGCCCTCAGGAAGTTGTCCCAAATATCCAAATATCCACAGACGTTCTCTTGTTTGCGGGATACCATAATCTTTTGAATTAAGCACAGCATATCTCGTATCATATCCTATTCTGTGCAATTCCGACAAAATAACTTCAAATGTAGCTTTCATCTTACCCGTCCTAAGACCTTTTACATTTTCAAGAAGTATATATTGGGGTTGCTTTACTTCACAAATTCTTATAATATCGCCAAAAAGAGTTCCTCGTCCTCTTTCATCCTCTTGGCCTTGTCTTTTACCAACTGTAGAGAAGGGCTGGCAAGGAAAACCTCCTGTAAACAGATCAAAATCCGGGAGATTAGGGTCATTTGCATCTATTTTGGTTATATCTCCATAATTATGAACTCTAGGGAAGTTGTATTGGTATAATTCAATTGCATCAGGGTCAAACTCTGAAAATCCAACAATTTCATGTTTAATTTTGGAACGCTTTAAACCATATGAAGCTCCGCCGTACCCAGCAAAGCCTTCAAATACTCTTATTGTCTGATGTTTTGGTAAACGATGCATAAATTTTATAATGATTATTGTATAATAAATCCAATATCAACCGATACTTTAGTCTGTTAATTACATTCTCAATATTATCGAATTGGATTTCTCTGCTTGTTTATTTGAAAGATATGACATGGTCAACTCTTTTTCGTTTCCCAAGAGACAGTTTCTTGGTACTTTTGTCCATAATTCCAAGTCTTTCTAATCAATGTACTCTATATAGTTTTGTGATAAGTTACACTATTGTCTTTAAACCTATTGCCTCTTGAAGTTCTTCAAGTCCAATATCGTAAATATCTACATCAGCCTTCTCACACGCTTTAAAACTCTCGTCCATTAGACGATTGTATATTGCGCACTCTTCAAGAGTAAAAGTGTTGATGCCCCCCTCGCAAGACACATAATCCTCGAACATGTCATCTGGATGAAAGTTCACCTTTCGTTCATCCACAATATGATGAAAAAAGGTTTTTACATCCTCAACAGATCGGATATGTGAATCTACATTGTAGGTCATTTTGCTATTGGTTTATGAAGTTCATTGTTTAGTTCATACTTGGAATAAGACTTGTTCCCAAGAACAAACACATTTTTAGTTGTTGAGTACAAAGGTACGAAAAAAGAATGAAACAAGCGAAAGACACAACAACTTTTTTGGAGTAATTTTATAGTTAACTATAAAAAAGCCCTTCCAAAAGAAAAACGAGTGGAATCATGACATATCAAAAAAACATATGGTAAAGATTCATTTATACATTAAAAAAAGGCCCTCGTCTTCTCAACGAAAGCCAAAGACATACAACTAAAAGTTCAATGCTCGTTTACAATTTCATCAAATCGAGATAGCACTGCCGAGAGTGTGGTTATGCGAATCTTAATGATTACCGCCCACACTCTCAGACACTTCAACACCGAAGGAGATTAGGGTCTTCAGCTATAAGTTGTTCGAGTCTTTCAACATAAATATGCCAGGTTCTCCCGACCATAATAGCAACCCCATTCTCTTGAAGAACATTCTTATTAAGAATATTCTGTGCCGTACCAGGTGACTTATGTATGTAGTCTGCGAACTGGCGTACACCTATTATTGTTCTTCCGGAATTCTCACCTAATATAGTAGTCTTGTTTCTTCGATTATGATTTATAATCGCTTCTAATTCACGTTCCAGATTAGTAACAAGTACTTGTTGTTGCCCAAGACTATCTTTCATCTGCATAAGCAGATTGCTTATGGTCTGGAGATTGTCAGTATTCTTGTATCTCATAATATCATCCAATTAATAAAGACTTAAATACATAAAATAGCATATCTACAACAATAGAGTTTCCTGCCATTTTTTTTAATGCTGACTCATCTGTTGCAATGTGTTTCATGATGACTTTGCCTGTTTTTTCATTCTTAATAGGCATCATCATCATAGATTTAATAGCTTCTTCTGTGTAATTTATCTTCATGAGTTCTTTCTCAGGATTAAGCATTCTCTTCACATATTCCTTAGGAACACTCATCAGACGAAGACATTCGGCAGCAGTCAAGTCTCTCAAGCGAATGAACTGACTTCCGTTGAGATTTCTAACTGCAGATAGTATTTCTTCACGACTATTATTGCAGAGATCTCTATTCTTCTTATATTTGGCAGACAACTTACCCCAATTTACTTTTTCACATTCTAGATCCATCAGGCTCTCCCAGATTTCAACTACCCCAGTCTTGGGGTAATGCCCAGTACTGAGTAAATACGTGATGTCTCTACTCTTTATATATGAAGATGCCATAAGAGTCGTCGCAAGACCATTCTTGGTGGTCGGAGTAATAATCTTCTTTACTGGATGACTATTCTTTATTGTCTCCTTTTTTATTTTTGGCATCTTAACATTCGATAACTCATTATCACCAGATGCTAAGATTGCGATAAAAGACCTCACCTTCTCATCCGGAAGATAGTTTTTCTCGCCTACATCAACATCTAAGATAGAGTCTATAGTGGTAGGTTTAAGATTCTGTACCACAGGAAATACATAATGTGGGTCTTCTTCATTGTCTTTCCTTATAGAGACCATGATTGTACGTTCTCGATGTTGTGGAACACCATAGTCTGCAGCATCTAAGACCTTGAGATAATTCCAATATCCCAATCTACACATTGTGAATTCCCATTTCATAAAATCTTTATACATTACTGTAGATTCTGTATCATCATCTCCTTTTTTCGTTTTCTGTTTTGTTACGAGAGCCTTTACATTCTCCATAATACAGAACTTCGGTCTCTTGACTTCGATTGCTCGTTCACATTCCCACAGCAGAGAAGATGTGGTGTTAGAACCTTTTCTAATACCCCCACTCTTCCCCGACTTCGACACTGCTTGACAAGGGAAGCTATAGGTAAACATATCAAAATTAGGTACTTTTGCCCAGTCTATCTTACTGATATCACCATAGTTACATTGAGAATATTCCGGGAATGCAGCATTGTGCGCTGCAATTGCAGCAGGCTCAATCTCTGCCCACCCGACAAGTTCGAACTTGATATTTTTAGATCTGTCAGATAGCATTCTCAATGCCATCATCTGACTGTCATAACCGCTGAATGCGGTAAATATATGATATTTTTTCATATTCTTTATGTTTTTTATATGTTGGAGACTATAGTCTCTAGTCTCCAACAAAGAGTAAAACTTATTATTGTAAGATTATTATTAGTTGTCATATAGATCATCCCCAATGAATATGTGGAATCCATAATGTGTTGCTATATGGCAGAGTCATACAGACTGATTCATTGCGGTCTTGCCTGTCTTCTGAAGACTCGACTCTATCATGAGTAGTCTCTTCTATAGTCTTGCCAGAAGGAGAATCTCTATCGGAACCAAGATAACTCTTCTTCTGTAGAGTATGTCTAAGTTCTACTATAGTCTCCAGCTTGAAGATTGATGAGACTACATCATTCTTCAAGATAGACATATCGATGAGCAATTCTGATATTGCGCCATATAGCTCATCATAGATAATATCTTTCGGGGAATCTAATGTAACAATCTTATATGAGTCGGTGCTTTGAGCACTGATTACTATCTCTTTTTCGTTGATTGTCGCAGTGAATAGTTTTTTTGACTTCGCCTTTACTATACTGCCCATATCCTTAATATCGAGAAGAATCCTTACATCATCATCGACACCAATGTAGGCAGTAATTAGTCGCACTAATCCCTCTACATACAAGATTGCATCTTCTAGTTCTTCAGCAGATGAGACAACTATGTTAGCAGACTTATTAGTAGTCTGAGTGACAGTCACAGGAGTATTGCAAGAAGCCCCCTGCGTCATATGTGCAGAGACCTGTTTCATGAGACCAGCTCCCTGTATCTCACGAAGTTGTTTGTTCCCCTTGGCATGAACCTCAAGAATCATTTTTTCAAGATTCTCAATCTTGATCGTACCATTAATACGATTATACTTCTTACTTCCCACAGGGAGCTGAAGGAACTCTGTGCAATGGGTCTTACCATAGAGATCCCAATGCTGCAGACAGACATATCCGTCTTTCTTATTCCCCACCTTATTGGCAACACTCACTGTTACAAGATTTTCACTAGCATCGGATACTGCGGCCAGAACCGCACTATCACTATTGCTATAGTTCTTGATTACAGCATCAACACACTTAGATGCAATTTCTTTCACTTTTTCAACTGATAGACTCAGGAATCTGATTTCTGAATCCGTAAAATAATTTTGCGGTTTCATATTTTTTGCATTTTGGTTTATAATAATTTCCTTTTTTGTTTTTTTTCTATTTAATAATGTATATTCAATCCTGGTCTTCTTGACCTTACCTTGATATACTACCACATATTCATATTCTTCTTCAGAAGTTTTAACGCACTGCGTAACACGGAACGAATGCGTGGCTCCTGTAGATACGACTCCCGCTATGCACTTCCGAAGAATATCATCGTGTGCATCAGTGGCAGATGTATAGCCTCTGGAATAATGATCTAATCCACAGATGCAGATGCCTGCGTATTCGTATGTCATGTTATTTTGTTTCATTTTTTAAAATTTTACATCTGCAAAGTTCGGGTTAAAAAAAATCAAAACCAAACAAAAAAAGGAAAAAAAATTTTGACCCAAAAATACCCAACTTCGCCCCAAATTCTACCCAGTTATTACCCAATTATTACCCAATTATTACCCAATTATTTCATTTACGATTAAAAAAAATCCGATAGAAACTTTTTGTTCCTATCGGATCTTTTTTAGTATAGAATTCAAATTTTATTTCTTCTCATCGACATATTTATCGACAAGGGCTTCTACTGCTTTTAGATAATCACCATTCAGTATTTTTGAATCTTTCCATTTGTCTATATAGCCCCTTAGCTCACTTTCTTTACCACTAAAAACTGAGTTAAGCTTCCTACCACTCCTTTTTGCTTTAAATATTCCACGGGATTTCAGTAATCCTATGAAACTATATACCAATTCAAGATTGAATCCACCATCAAATGTATTAGGAATAATATCTGTAATATTATCCCTTGTATCTTCCAAATTCATGAACCCGTCTATTATGGTCTTAATACTTTCTTTGTAATCCTTGTTAACATGACGTCCGTCATATATCGGCATAATATACCGAATCGCTTTTGTTACAGCATTAGATACTTCGTCTCCTATTGTCCCCTGTTCTTCATTTTCTATCTGTTGTTTTATATAATTCAAACAGATTATCCCCTTGAACAAAGGATATTGGTCTTTATCATTATTTAATATTAGAAGCTCGAATAAATCTGCAATGATATCCTTATCTCTTATTGATAGCAGCCCATCTGATGTATCATAAGAGAACAATATATTATAATAGCACTCTTCTGGGTCTGTGCCTTTCTTAGCTAAAGCTCTTTGTCGAATTCTATCCTTATAGTATAACTTATACTTTCGCCAGTCTGTAGTTCCATTAGCATCGCAATAATCTTCATAGTCAGATTGAACTTCTTTCTCAAATTTCTCCTTATTTGCCTTTAAGTGTTCATTATATATGTCATATAGCAAGTTGGATACCTCCTTAAGAGCTTCATTGTCTTCGGAATGCCGAATCCTAAAACTATCAATTTCCAAATCTGTTATTAACAATTCATTGCGTTCTTTATGAGCATAATTCGAAAGAACAAATGTATACTCTTTGTTTCCATCAGATTCTTTTGAATCTTTAATCTTAAAATGACACATTTCATTGGTTGTAGCTCCAGCCAATTGTTCAATTAAGGCAATTAGATTATAATGAACACATTTGTTTTTATAATTGGACACATGTAATGAGAATAGCAGTCTTTCATAGAATCTATTGTCTAATCCAATCGGTCTTCCATAAAGGCTCTTATATAGGTTAATATAAGGTCTCAATATTGTCAATTGTACTTCTGTTTTTACACCCAAATTGCCTATCTCAAATTGTCTCTTCAGAGCATAGTAATACCTGCTCAAGAGATCTAGAAATGATTTTAGAAGTGCAGAATCCGGGTCTTTTGCCCTTCTGTTTCTTATGCCACTATTAAATGCATGATACAATAAGACATCAATCCACTTCTCTGAAAGCAGTATCTCAGATGCACAAGGGGATAGTTTTGATGACTTATATTTTATAGAATAATCCTTAAGTAAAACAGACAGTTCTTTATCCACAGACTTTATTATACTATCTTTCATAAGACTACTATAAGTCTGTTCAATATTCCTATACTTATTGTAAGTGGATTTAGAGAAGAGACTGAAGTCTATTTCAAAAGCGGATTTGAATTGATCCACAAGATTTGTCTTCTCAGGAGACATGCTTTTCGACAGGATAATGTTCAAATCATCTTCTTCTAAAGAAAAGATAGGCTGAGAAGGATTAAACTCCAAAAAACATTTGGGAGCCAAATTACCATAGTCATGTTCTTCAAGTACATTACCATGTTCATTGAATGTCGTTATTTTCATAGCGTACTATTTTTAATGAATCAATATCGGTCTTTAATAAGTGTAGATGTTTATATGGGCAAAAATACGGAAAAAAGCTAAGATTACCAAAAATCTTAATTTTCTTTAAGGAAAAAATGACATTTCTTCAACAAATGAGGTATTACCATACTTTTTGACAAGTATGTTGAATCTATTTTCATCAACCTTTATACATTATTATATATAGTGATAGATAAATAAAATAGGGTTTGATTCATTTTTTGGTGTGGGCAGTGACTGTTGTAATGACGGTTCTGTCCACTTTTTTTTGCTTTTTTAAAAACCAAACTCTAAAACTGGAGTATAAATATTGAGGGAACACATGTTCTCACATCTTAAAAAAATTAATTAAAAGAGTAAAATATGAAAACGAACCCTAACTACAATTTCACGGTTTCGCTTAGCAAGGAACCGTACGAAAGCAAGCAAGAAACGACCGCTGCCATTATCGGTGGTGATGAGGGTAAGACAATGAGACAAGATCTCGGAATGCATGATAAAGCATGCTTCATGAGTACTGCAACTACTCCTTCCGGTCTTCTTCATGCTGCACTTACTGGATATACTTTCTGCGGTGTTTTTTCAGACTTCCCGCCCAACAAATACGACAAAACCTACGTAAGGAAAGACGGGTGTTTTACGCTTTCTGGTAAGTCTAGTGAGTTCTTTTCTGGATCTTATTTTGTTGGTATTGACATAGATAAGACTCAGTATCAATCGATAGAACAATTTGTCGCTAAACTACAGTATAAGCCGACATTCTGGTATACATCATATAGTCATCTACAATATGATGCATCTACAGGTAAGCCAAAAGGTCTAAGATTCCGTCTCATGTATGTATTCGATGAGGAAATACATAACAAATACTTCTTCAGATATTGCTCTTACAAGGTCCACAAAATGGTTGAATCATCAACAAATGAGTTAATTCATGATACATGTGGATTATGTTGTACACAGTACTTCAATGGTACTAACATATTCGATAAAACACTAAAAGTTGATTATGATTGCACTAACATAATATATTCATTGGCAGATTTCAACACAACTTTAGAAGAATTCATTAGTTTCTTAGGAAGTAATTGTATGTTAAAGAAAGTAGACAAGATACAAAAAAAAGAGATGCAACAACTAAAGTGTTCAATTATGTCCAAGATTCAATACACAACAAAAACAACAACACAACAAGCAGTAATACTATCAGCTTCGGACATTTCTGAACACTCTACTACAGAGTCTATCCGTTTTAACTCTTTTCTAATCAAAGATGCGGACAATCTTGAGTGGTCAGTCTTCCACAATAAGTATAAGCACTACTATGAGTATGTATATAGAACCGAACGAGAAGACTGGTCTTCTATCACCGATTCTTTAGGTAACATAATCCAGTTCCAATACTGTGATGAAGATTATCTGGAATTAAAGTGGATCCCGAAAAAACTAAAAGATGGGCAACACAGAAAGAGAACTTTATTCCATAGGGGGTGGCTGAGAAGACTCATTAAGCCCCAAATAACACCAGATGAATTGCTGTACAATCTTCTTTTCGACAGAGAGCATTTCTTTGACAATTCTGACAAAGAACTAAGTGTATACCGGCTTCAGGAGATTGTAAGAGATTGTTTCGAATATGATATAGATGATTATAAGACACAATTCGAGCATATCTACTATGATACAGTTGATAGGTGTAGAAAGAAGCAGATCATAATTCACAGGACTAGCAAAGGACTTATCAGAGCAAATTCACTTTGTAAAGAACTTCGGTGGAAGTTTCTGGACCAAGCATACAACAAGACTCTAAGTGTCAGTGAGAATCTGCAGATACTAAATGACAGTGACTTCATCATCAGTCGCTCTACTCTATATAACTACTGTGTTAACCGTGGTATTGTTACGAAAAAGAAAGCAGAAGATAAGTATCAAAGATTCATGGAACTTCACCAAGACTATATGTCATGTAGGGAAGAACAAAAGTATCTAGCAGATAATGACCTTCAATTGTCTCTGGGTACAATCCAAACTTACAGAAAGAGATTTGAGAGTGATTCTCCTAATATCTCCTAACATATAGCTAAACTCTCCTAAATAACTGGTTATAAACGTTTCACATACGGACATTTGTGAAACGTTTTTTTTATCTTTGCAGCATAAAATATTAGTAAAATGAAGAAAGTAGTGGCATATTACCGTGTAAGTACCAACGATCAAAATTTGGGCATAGAAGCTCAAAAGAGCATTGTTAAACAATACTGTGATCTTAATTCTGCGGAAATCATATCAGAATATGAAGAACATGAATCCGGTAAGAATAATCACAGAGTGCAGTTGGCTATTGCACTTGAAGAAACTGTCAAGACAGGTTCATACTTAATTGTGGCTAAGATCGACCGACTTACACGTGTTGCATACTTCGGTCTTCGGTTGTGCGAAAAGTACAAAATCATTTTCTGTGATCACCCCACTATGGGAACTCTTGAACAGAGTATTTACTTCGGCATGGCACAACAAGAACGAGAATACATTAGTCAAAGAACAAAGGCTGCATTAGCTGCTCTGAAATCAAAAGGCGTAAAACTTGGTGCTCCGAATGCTCACTTTACTAATGTTCAAAGAAGTATGGCTCTTAGTAGAAGAAAAAACAACTCTCGAAATAAAGAAGCTAATAAGAAAGCATTTGCCATAGTTCGCATCATGACAGGTAACTGGTCTTACAAGGCAAGGTTTTTAAACGAAAACGGGTTCAAGACTTCCAAAGGCGGTATTTGGAGACCACAGCAAGTTCAAAGACTTGTTAAGATGATGAGTCTATAGCATAAAATAATACGTTTCCATATTATATATATTGTGTTAGAAAGGGATAATACGAGATAAACATAACATTATTGTTAAATCCATTTTTTATAAAAAAGCTACTTGTTTCGCTGCAGAACAATATCTTTTAAAAACCGTAAAAAACAAATTGAGAATCCGTGGAAATGAAGTTTATTATTCTCGCATCCATAATACATATAGTCATTTCCTATTTTATATATTTAGAATTGGAGAGAAACTTAAACTGTGGGGAATTAATGATATACATAAAATGTTATATGTCATCGAAACACTTCAAGACTATTATTTATCCAAGCAAATTCCTTATAATTAATTACTTGAAAAACATATTCATTCAATATTATTTTTATATTGATTATTCATGCAAATAAATTTACAAAATGTTAAATATAGAATAGTCAAAATAGATAAATAATAAAAAGAAAAATTTATTATAATAATATGGAATACTTTCCACACGAATCGGTTTACAAAAATGTCATGCACAATGTAGGCAAGATCGTTAAGGCAAGACTTAATGAGTCTTACAAATCTGAAAAAATATCATTCTTCATGGAGCTAAGTAGAGAATACTTAGAGCGAATGAGAAATGAAGACTGCGGCTATCAGGCCTTAGGACTCAATGTCTATGGAATAACAAAACTGATATGCATTGAAGCGAACGCTGATATCTATGAATATGGAGTGTCAGAGTTCTATGACGTTGACTTGATTAGCGAACCTGAGATTATATCTTCCGTAACAGACGAAGAATGCATTGGGTATATTAAGAACAATTTTTAGATTCTCAGGAATAACATATTCAAGCCTCAAAACAAGAAAAGATACTTCTTAATCTGTTATTCTATAGATGCAATAATGAGACATAATCAGAGTGCGATTTTTCTGAATCCATGCAAGTTTTAGTATGCACTAGAGATTAAACCAGATGCAATTGAAGATCAACTGATCAAGTATAATTGGCACAAGATTATTACCCAAGACAACAAGGATGAAAAGGAAGATATGGAAGACATGCCAGATGACCTACAAAGCTTGAATAATGAGTCTTCCTATAATGTAAATACCGCATTTAAGAGTCTTACTCGTTGTCTTCCCAAAAAGAACAGATACAATGCTACAAAGATTTATCAGAAGACCGCATAGTTAGTTGACTCTCTGAATGAATTATACTTGATTGAAGACAATAAGAAACTGATGACAAGAATCTTCATTTTACTAAAGGAGAGTATTACATAACGAGACATTAAGCAAAAACTATAATGTCATTAAGAGTCTGCGAATTCTTGATCTCGTAGACTCTTTTCTTTTTATTGTAAGTCTTGTAATACTCTTCTTAGACTGCAGACTCATTCCTGTAACTTCATGTTGCCTCTGGTATGTCACTCCAGCGAGTGGTGTAACATGGACTTCTGAAATCATGCTTGATGCTGTCTTTGAACACACCAGCCTTACCTTTTCCGCCTTTAGCCGTATACTGCTGAGAAGCAAGAACAATCTTCTCTGAGCCATACTCACGATTTATCTTGTCAAGAATTTCATCGATGCGTTTTAGCTTCTCGAATCTTTCTTTATTATAGTCAATGAAGTTGGTCTGTATTCCAGAATCTGGACAAATACCCATGACTATGACACCAGCTCTTTTATAACTATATCCTTGTCTGAAGATTCTCTCCATACATCTGGTGGCTGTCTGCACTATCTGTAATGTTGAATTCGAAGGAGTAAGAAGTCTTTCTTCTGCCATGTTCCAATACTGTGGTAAGTCTTCACGAAAATGATTAGTGTCTATGAATACACTAACAGTCTGAGCTACACTCTCCTGCTTTCTAAGTTTCTCAGCACATCTTGCAGCGAAGTTTGAGATGCTAGTACGTAGCGTTTCAATGTCCGACACCATTCCAGGGAAGCTACGAGAAGTACAGATACTCTTCTTCTTGCTCATCTCTTCCATAGGAATACAATCAATGCTGTTAAGTTCTTTCCAAGTTCTAATTGCAACTACATTATTCAAGTAGGCTCTAACCCAAGACTCATCTTGATTGGCGAACTCGAATGCAGTCTTTACACCCATTCCTTGCAGACGTGCTGCATATCTTCTACCTATACCCCAAACCTCTTCAATCTCGTATCTTTCGAGTGCCTTAATACGTTGTTCTTCAGTACCAATCATACAGCAATGATTGTACCCTTTGTAATGTTTGGCGTAATGACTTGCCATCTTTGCCAAGGTTTTAGTTGATGCAATTCCGATACTAACTGGCATTCTGGTTGCCTTCCAGATGAATGCGGATAGATCTTCTCCCCACTTCTTCAAGTCATAATTTTCCATGCCTGCCATGTCACAGAAACCCTCATCTATGGAATATCTGTAGAATGTCGGTGAAGCTTTACGGACAAGAGACATAACACGGTCTGTAATATCACCGTACAGTTCATAATTTGATGAAAAGACAGTGACTTCATCGTTAGGGAATCGTTCCTTCAACTGATAGTAAGGCAAGCCAGCCTTAATTCCAAGAGCCTTAGCTTCATTGCTTCTTGCTACCACACAACCGTCATTGTTTGAGAGTACGCAAACAGGCTTTCCAATCAGATCTGGTCGGAAAACACGCTCGCATGAAACGAAACAATTATCACAATCAATGATAGCGTACATGTCTTTTTTATTTAATCTGGCGGTGAATGGATGTCACTTTTCCTTGAAGTATGAATTGGTCTTCAGGATGAATTTTGATTGGTTCGAAGTCTGGGTTGGCAGGCATAAGACGCAAATATCCCTTGTCTTTAGTTGAAGTATCTAGAGTCTTGACTGTAAGACCACCATTTACGAAAGCCACAACTATGTTGCCATTATAAATCTCTTCCTGACGATCTACAAGACATATGTCTCCGTCTAGTATCCCCAGACCAATCATAGACTCACCCCTTACTCGAACAAAGTAAGAAGCTTCGGGATGACTCACGAATTTCTCATTAAGATCAAGACTTTCGTGTTGGTAGTCCATTGCAGGAGAAGGGAAGCCAGCTGCAAGACCGTCAAAGAATGGGAGTTTTATTCGCTTGGCTTCCTCAAGACTTATATATTCTGCACTGTCTATTTGATTTTTATCTTTCATATTTCTAATCAGCCCATTCTTCAGCCGGAATGTTTTTTATTGGCATCACCGTGTCTTTCGTTTCTTTTACTACTGTATCTGCTACAATGCCATTGTCATATTCTTCCAAGTTGTCATAAGAAGTAAATGCGGAAAACATCATTATCAATGATGCACCAATAAGGGGTAGGAAAATTTTCTTCATAGGATTATTGTATATGTGTGATTTATATGATTGCAAAAGTAATAAATTATTTCATAAACGCCAAATAATCTCTCGTATTTTTGCAAGATAATAAATGTTTTCAAGCATAAAGGATGATTCTTCATCTTATTTCCCGATACCCTTCAGGCTTTGGATGAAGCTTTCTGAATTTTTCGTTTACTATAAGTCTTATCAAGCGCGTCAATAACACTTGATGTACCTTTTAGATTTGCCTTTATGTAAGGACGCATAACATTATAATCTGAATGACCTGTTATAAGCATTATCAGGTCTGTACTTACACCTTCATTCAATGCTGTAACGATGAATGTTCGCCTTGCTGTATGGGAAGACAAGTCACACTTTGGAACTCGCACTTCTATCTTCTCTTGTAGTCGATATTCATAATCTACCCACTCACCAGTAAGACCTGCTATTTTACCTAAGTCTTTAAGGTGTTCGTTGTACTTTTGGTTAGACAAGACTGGGAGCAAAAGACCTTCCGGAAGACTCAAAACAACATACTTCTTATAGATCTCGACTGCTCGTTTTGCAAGTTGGAAGTTTATGACATCATTGTCTTTCTCTGTAAGAAGTCTAATGAAATACTTGCCACGCTTGTCTCTATAAACATTAGTTCTTTTAAGTTGTTTCAGATCTGAGTATCTTAATCCTGTATAGCACTGAAACAAGAAGAAGTCTCTGGTACAATCAAGAGCTTCATTATCTGCAAGATTCAAATTATAGATCTTTTCAAGCTCATCCAACTCAAGATATCGTACTTGTTTTTGGGCTGTCAGTAACTTAGGATTGTAAGTTGCAAAATCTTCATTAACAGCATAATGTTTACTTTTGGCCCACTTGATAAAAGACTTCAGATAAGACAAGTTCTTCTTGATTGCATCATTATACATACTTTGGGCAAGACTCTCTTTAAAAGTCTCCAGAGTTTGAACATTCCAGTCTGTGAACTTGATGTCAGGTCGGAACTTCCTTATCTTTTCAAGTAGTCTTTGATAAACATCTACCATATCTTGTCCCCACCCTTTCTCTCCAGACTTTATCTTTATAAACTCCTCAAATAGATAAAAGAACTCACTCATTTTCAATTTGCCCGTCTTTTTGTACATATAGTTGAACTTGTCTCTCAACTCTGTCAAAACTGGTTCCCGAAAATTTCTCTCACATTCTACGAAGTAAAGATGCACGTATCTTATATACGAATTAAGAGCGGCATTGATCGTGACATCAGTTTCTTCACAATAAGAAAACCCACGCTTTACGCGCTGAGTCTTATAGTTCCAATACTTCGGCTTCACGCGAATTCTTGTATGAAGATCTATCCTCTTGCCATTATAGCTTACACGGATTCTGATAGACTGATACTTAGTATCAGAAGAAGGCATCAGTGAGCAGTTTATACCTCGCTGATAAATGATATAGTCATTGTTTATTTCCATTGCGTATATTCTTTATCCGCAAAGGTACAATGAAAGAACCAAAATCAAACCCATTTTTGGTTTCCTCAGGACACATTAGGAATCTTTCGGAGTTTGATATAGACTAAACACCATGAAATAAAACCCATTGAAAAACCCATTGATTACTATAACAACTTATAACAGATTGGAATTACGGAGACTCATAAGTGTTATAAAAATCACTGATTTACAACACTTTAGAACACTTTAACACATAAGTCTTTCTCCCTCTCTCTCCGCTTAGAACTCAATCAAGAAATTGGTTGGGTTCTTTTTTTGTTTGGTGGAATGAATGATTTTGTCAGTCCACCAATTGTTCTCAAAGTGATTCTCATTATACCAATATCTTTGAGAACCAATAATTTACAAAGAACACAACCAGTTCACCAAGTATGCCAATCAATGCAGAGCCACTATTCTATCCATATATATTTGGAATAGTGGTAAAGATTAGCATATTGGTGGATTTATGTGTCAAAAATGTGACCAGATAGACTTTTCAATTTGAGACCAGATATATTATTTTGTAAATTACTGACAATTAAATATTTAACACTATGAAATTAAGGTTTATTTGTAGAAAAGTCAAAGTTTTGAAGGATGGAAGTGTCCCAATAGAGCTTTCTATCTGTGTAAATAGCCAAAGAAAGGTGATTTCCACAGGTAGAAAGACTCTTTTAGCTTTATTTAACTCAAGAACAGAGCAAATTAAGGGTGATGATGAAACAAACAAGTATTTATCAGCCTTAAGAGCAAGGTTCTATGCAATAGAGACATCACTATTAAATAGTGGTGTCTGTGTCAACATAGACACTATTATGGATGTTTACAAGAATGGTACTCAAGAAATAACAATAACCATTCTCCAAGTGTTTGACATGCACTTAGACTATCTGAGACAAAGGGTAGAACAAGGATTAATAACAAATACTACTCTAAACAAATACCTTATCACAAGAGATTATCTAGCAAAGTATATCAAGACCACTTTCAATACTGATGATGTTTTCATAAGGAACATCACCCCATCCTTTGTAGAGAGGTTCTATACCTACCTACTATTATACATGACTAATAATACTGCAATTCAAAAAATGAAGCAACTTAACCCACATTGCAAGGGGAATTCCCCTTGCAATGTGGGTTAACTTCAATATGGTATTGGGACTTCTATGTGTCAAAGCACTGATATCCCTAATGGATAGACCTTTACCAATAAGTTCTATCTCTTTGGAATACTGCTTTCTGTATTCCCAATGCTCTTTCCTGTAACCAATAAGTCTTCCTACCATAGCATATTATGTATTAAAGATTATTGTTTACCGGACACCAATAAAATATAATAGGTGTCGCTCTTTGGCTTTCCCTTCGGTCGCCGACCTCTTCGACGTTCAGAGCTAATTCAACCGCGTATTTTTCAATAACATACAAGTTGATGAAATTCATCGAACTCACGTAAATAGGTAATTCGTAATTAGTAATTCGTAATTAAATTCTTAGAACTCATACCCGAGATTCAGGAAGAAATACGGGGTCTTGGTGCGGTTGCTATAGCCGAGGGTGGCACCTACTGGACCGAAGAGGGTGTTGTAATAATAGGCTATCTGACCGCCAAGCATAGTGCTTGTGTCGAAAAGGCTGCTTATATGGTCTGATTGCTGGGCAACAGCCAGACGGAGCTGCACGTAGTTGTTACTGGCTATTCGCTCACGTGCCTGTAGCTGTACCGCAACAAACTGGTTGGCTACATATTCCATATTGCCGATACCTGCGAATGGCATCTGCTGCTCTACATAATGACCGAACCAGTCGCCACCTACGGTGTTGGCAAAGCCTGGTGCGATGACAGAACCGAAGAGCAATCGGCCGTAGATCATAGGCTGGAGGGCGAATCGGTTGCCGATGGTATGCGTGAAACGCCAGTTGGCACTCACGTCGCTCATACCTGGTTTGTCGGATAGCTGGGTAAAGTTATCGGTGAGGTAGGCATACTCAGCCTTGAAACGAGAACCGCGCGTTGGGAAGTTCCAGTCGTCTTCGCTGTTGTATTCGGCACGAGCACGATAGCTGTAGAAATGCTCGTTGTTGAGCTTGACCTGCATAACCCTCTCTGAACCGAGTTTGTCACGATAGTGCATATAGTCCCATCGCACACCCAACTGCAAGTTGAAGTGTCGAAGGTCGAAGTTGATAGGCATGAACTCCGCCTGGAACTGGTTGTAGCGGATGTTATAGTCGAGGTCGCCCTTGCTATAAATATCTACATCATTACGATGGAAGCAGTAGCTGAGAGTTGGTCGGGTGAAGCTACGTGGATGCACGGTGAGGTCGCCACGCACCATGAGTCGCTTGCCCAAGCGCAGTACGATGTCGGTGTTGAGTGGCACGGCAGTCTTTAGCGGTATGTCGAGCCCCAACTGCAGGGAAGCATACTCTTCGTTATCGTAGCGCACACCGGCATGGAGCTGTACCGACTTACGATTGCCAGCCGACAGAATGACGCGCACACCGTCACCTTCAGGTATCAGTCGGCACTCGGCAGTCTGGTAGAACAGATCCACGCGCATTGAGGTGGTGAGCTGCTGCATCAGGGAAGCGTCTATGTAGCTCTCCTTTCCATTGGTGGCTGTCAGGTTGAATTTCTGCTTCAGGAAACGCTCAGCCTGCGGAGTCATATTCTCGAAGGAATAGGAGATTACGCGCTGCTTCTCGGTCATGACCTGTGGGCGTAGCGGATGCAGGATGTTAGGGCGAAACGAGTCGTCGATACCAATGCGCTGCTTTAGGGCAATGATGTTATCCCAGTTGCGCATAGCCTCTTCCTCGCCACGACGTATGAGCGTGTCGATAGCGGCATGCGAGAAACTGGCAGATCCATAGCCCTTGGTATCTACCTGCATGTGGAGGTCGGTGATGGCGAGGTTCTCATCGAGCTTGTTCTTACAGTTCACGTCGATAATCTGGCTCAGTATGCTCATCGTACCGCTCATGTCCTCAGCCACCTTCGGAGCACCCTGCACGGTGACACCGATGATAATGTCAGCACCCATTTGTCGGGCGAGGTCGGCAGGATAGTTGTTCTTCATGCCACCGTCAACCAGTACCTTGTCGCCTATACGCACAGGCGAGAAGGCAACAGGGATAGCCATAGAGGCACGCATGGCTTGTGGCAATCGTCCGCTATGAAAATCCATCTCGCTATTGTCGATGATGTCAGTAGCCACACAGGCGAAGGGGATGGGCAGATCCTTGCTGAAGTCGAGGGAATCGGTGTAGCCGGTACAAAGCTGCTGAAACAGCTCAGCCAAGTTCTTGCCTTTGATGAATCCACCAGCATTAAGGTCGCGTTTGCCTATGGTCATACCAGTGGAATAGACGTAGGTGTATTGCTTCCTTCGGTCGCTAAGGCTCTGGTTGCGCAAGTCTTCCCTGTCGGTTATTACGTAGCTCCAGTCCTGCACGCGCACCAGCGAATCGAGTGCGTTGGCATTATAGCCAATGGCATACAAGCCGCCGATGATACTACCCATCGACGTACCTGTTACGATATCAACTGGTATGCCGGCTTTCTCCAGCACCTTTAGCACTCCGATATGCGCCATACCCTTTGCGCCGCCGCCACTCAGTACGACAGCCACCTTCTTTCGGGTCTGGTTTTCTTCTTGCGCACTAACCATGCTGCATAGCATCAGCGCAATGGCAAATATGATGGATTTTTCCATTTTTTTCAAGTATGAAATTATAAAAATTACGAATTACCTGGGTACAATTACGAATTACTAATTACGAATTACCTATTTTCAATTACGAACTTATAAAAATTACGAATTACCAAGTTACGAATTAACGTGAATTCGATGAAAGCGCCGAAGGTGCGATACCTAACAGGGCAGTCCGTAAGGGCTGTTACCAAAATGATGTTTTTAGTGAGCGCCGTAGGTGCGACATCTAATAAATATAATAGGTGTCGGTCCTTCAGACCTCATACCCTAAAATGTCTATATATCCAGGGCTTGCGCCCTTCGCTATTAGGTGTCGCACCTTCGGCGCTTATTTTCATCGAACTCACGTTAAATAGGTAATTAGTAATTATATCTGTTAGATTCTTATTCCGAAAAACGCACGGGCTCGCCACTTGTTTTGATTAGCAACCAACGCATCATCGCTAAATACGGAATTGCTCATCACAAGAGTGGCACCAGCGAAATAGCGTGAAGAGAAATTATGAACAATGGCGGCTCGCTCGTTGAAGATCATGTTGAAACGCATCTTCCCTTCCTCCCTACGCATATCATCCACTATCATATAGTTGCGGTTGTAGATAACGATGGTTGGCAGCATAGAGAAATGGAATAGCCATTTATTGCCAAGCACCCAGTTGTAGCCATATCCGCCACCTATACCGAGGTGGTTTGCCTTAATCTTGATATGAGGGGCATCAGGAGCACGCTTTTTCATCTCCTCACGACTCTCTATGCTTCCGCCCTGATAGCTTATGCCTGCCAACCATGAGCCAGCCGAGCGACGCTGAATGTAACTCTGGGTGAAAGCGGCTGGAAATGAGAACTGACGGTGGTTGAATACATAGTAGCCGGCAAGGTTTGCCACTTTTAGCTTGACATCACCCGACTCCAGATGCTCTGTCATATCACCACGCCTTACATCGCCTGCCAACGTCGTTGCACGATGATAACTGGCATCAACGCTTATCCGACTACTGTAATAGCTCAGATAGAACTCATAGTCCTCGTATGCACCACGGAGCTTGGCAGGATTGATAGCGAGGGCGGCAGAGAGACCACGATATGAAGCGGCGATACTGACGGTAGTCTTGCGACTGGTGCTTAGGTCGGCTTTTGAACTGATACCATCCTGCTCACCCTTGACATGGAAATCATCGCCCGACTGGTTCAGTCTGACCTTCAACGTCAGCCTGCCCTCGGGGCGCACAACGAAGTTCGTGTCGTAGGGCGTTTTATAGTATCGGGCAGTGAGCACACTGTCCATTCGTTCTCTTCGCTGCTGTTGGCTAAGTTTCTGGGCATTAGCATCCACGACCATAGCACCTGCCAGAGCTGCAACTATCATCAAGCGTATCTTTTTCATATTGCCAAACCAATGAGATTATTCAATGTGGTGATAAGTTCACGAAAAAGCCTTGTAAAGGCGAAATAATATAGGCGTGGGTGTAACCCACGTATCATAGATATCCATATTTCCAAGAGCGCCGTAGGTGCGATATAATTCATATTATACTGAGAAACATGGAATTATGTCGCCCTGACAGGGCTTTTGTCCTCAATCCATGCCAATAGATAGGGTTGCACCCTATCCTATGATATGCCGTCCTTGCAGGACTTGCAAAATGCTTTTCTGGAATTTATCACCACATTGAATTAGATTATTCAGATTGCTCGCGCTCCGTAAGATTCTTGGTGAAGGTCTTGGTCATCTTCTCGCTGCTTCTTCTGAGGCGAGGCGAGAATACTATGCTGAAGACGACGGCGAAGATGACGAAGGTGCCGAGCATACCTCCAAAGTGAACCGTGCGACCAAGAATATAGCTGACGAAGACAGCTGCGATAACGAGACGCAGAAGTTGGAACGCAACGAGCTTTACCCGAGCCATACGACTATCGTTCCATAGTGCGACGAAATCATCGCTACGGCTACCTTGCTGCATTAGCATCCATAGGAATGGAGCGCAAAGGATAACAGAGAGTAGGGCAGTTACGATGCCCGACCAAGGCATAGGCAGAAGTTGCGCGATGAATGGCTTGCCGAAATACAGCATAATAGCGATGAGGGCCATGCAGAGCACGCTGTGGATACCTACCGCTATGCCCGTGTGTCGGAGGTAGGCACGCCAATGACTGTGTTCTGCCTCTGATGCCACCTCCTCTTCCTCTTCTTCTGAGGCATTGCTCTCTATCTTGCTCTGGAAACGCTTTGGCAACACTCGCGCAACAACGGTGTAGGCAGGTTCTGCCAGTTTTATCATATAAGGTGTGGTGAACGTGGTAAACACCGATACTGCCACGACAATAGGGTAGAGGAAATCGCTCGTGACACCAAGCGATGTGCCGAGCGTGGCAAGGATGAAGGCAAACTCACCAATCTGCGTCAATGAGAACGAGCATTGCATGGAGGTTTTCAACGACTGGCCTGCCAATAGGAAACCTCCTGTGCTCAGAATTGTCTGACCAAGCATTATGGCTGCTACGATGCAGAGGATAGGTACAATGTATTCCACGATGAGTGCCACATCGACCATCATACCGACTGACACGAAAAAGATTGCTCCGAAGAGATCCTTCACTGGGGTTACAAGGTGCTCTATCAACTCTTTCTCCACAGTCTCAGCCAATATACTACCCATTATAAATGCGCCGAATGCAGCAGAGAAGCCTACCGATGAGGCGATGACCACCATACCAAAACACAGGGCAAGAGCCGTGATGAGCATTGTCTCGTTGCTCATCAGTCCTTTCACTTTGCGTAGGAATAATGGAATGAGGTAGATACCTACCACGAACCAAAGTACAAGAAAGAATGCGAGTTTCTGCACCGCCATCAGCATCTGCGACCCCTCAAACTCCTTGCTTACGGCCAGCGTGGATATATTGCCAGAATATCTTCGATGATGAGCACGCTGAGCACAAGGTTGGCAAAGCGTTTCTCACGAAGTCCCATGTCATCGAATGCCTTGAATATAATGGTAGTTGACGACATTGCCAACATTCCGCCCAAGTAGATGCAATCCATCTGCTTCCAACCGAACATCTGCCCAGTGAACATACCCACAAGCATCATACCCATGATAATGGCACAGGCTGCAATGATAGGTACGGCTCCCATGCGCAGAATCTTTCGGAACGAGAACTCAAGACCGGGCGCGAAGAGCAAGAATATCACACCTATCTCACTCCAGAGGTGTACGCCATGCAGGTCGGTAACGCTGGGCATATACGTCATATTAGGCGAGGCGAGAAAGCCAGCCACGATATACCCCAATACTACGGGTTGCTTCAATTTCTTGAACAGCAACGTCATAGTACCAGCGCAAATCAGTATCAGCGCAAGGTCGGCTATCAGTGGTTCTAATTGTGACATAGGCACTTTGACTGTTTTTGCAAGAATTCGACGAATTTAAAACATCCTTATAAACGCAACTTCGTTGCTGGGTTTTACAGAAAATTTTTCGCAAAGCTCAACAAGCTAAAGCTAGTTCTTCACGATGACCAGAAAATTTAACTCAGAAAATTTAAATTTTCTGACAATTTTTTGTTCCGGAAACAGCAGCTTGCTGCTAATATAATAAAGTAGTTTTTTTATTCGCCGAACTCACGCTATTTACATTACTCTTTACACTTTATACTTTACTCCAAAACAATCACTTCGTGCCACCTCCCAAGGCGATGTAGAGGGCGATAACGGCCTGAGCCCCCTTATACATATTCATAGCCTCGTTGAGCTGTGAAGAAAGCAGATTCTCCTGAGCGGTAAGCACCTCAATATAGTTAGCCTTACCATTATCCATCAGCTCATGAGTGCCGACATAGGCATCATGGAGCATTTCCACCTGACGATGGTAGAACTGATGCTTCTCACGAGCAGCCTGACAGTCGGCTATAGCCTCGTTCACCTGATTACCTGCATCAATGACGGTCTGCACGTATTTCTTCTGCAAATCTTCCTCGGTCAACTGACTGATTTTGAGATTACCCTTCAGTTTACCACGAGCAAAGATAGGCTGTGTCAACTGTCCTACTAAGTTGAGAAACATCTTACCAGGATTTACCACCACACTACCTGCGCTGTTAGTCCAACCAACAGTACCACTAAGCGTTATGCTTGGAAGGAAGGCAGCACGGGCAGCCTGTGTGTTATAGAAAGCCTCCTCCATAGCATAGTTAGCCATACGAATGTCGGGGCGCTGCTCAAGCATTGTGGCTGACACTCCGATTTTCAGGAATTGCGCATCGAACATACGCTGACCTGTATCGCCCTGTGCCTCTGGATGATGCAAGGCCGAGCTACCCCACTTTGCACGAACTATATGCTGCGGTGCAATGGCGAGCAGTTTGCAGATAGCATTTTCCGTAGCACGGATGTTACGACGAGCATCCACAATCTGGGTCTTGATATTAAGGTATGAAGACTCCATCTGACTGACTGCGGTAGAGTATGCCTTACCATTCTCATAAAGCGACTTCTGTGTTTCGAGTGAGGCATTCCAAAGACTGTCGGTCATGGTGAGGATTTCTAACTGACGATCGAGCACTTGCAACATATAGTATTGTTGGGCGGTCGTTGAGATAAGGTTAGCCTTAATGACCTCCTCACTCATCTGAGCCTGAAACAGTACTGCATTTGCTGCACGTTTCTTGTTCGTGATAGAACCAAACGCATCAATATCTGCAGACAGTTGCAGCGGTAGGTTGTAGGTCTTAGAGAACGCACTTCCATCGAAACTTGCAAGCGTGCCTTGCGGAGAGAAATAGAGCGATGGCAGATATGCCATCTTTGCCATCTTTAGCGAGGCTTCACTCTTCTCAACGGCAATACGGGCAGAGTTAAGGTTGGTGTTGTTGGCAAGAACCTGCTCGATGAGCTTCTGCAACTTAGGGTCGGTGAAGAACTCGCGCCACGACATCTGGGCCAACGAAGAATTACCCGTAGCCTTGATGCCCTGCATCGTACCGAACACATTGCTCGGTGCCTCCGCCTTCTGCTCGTACTTGTCAAATGTGCCACAGCCTGTAAGCATCAGGCTTGTAGCGAAGAAAAGAAATATCTTTTTCATATTGATTCTCCTATTATTTTACTTCTTCTGACTTCGGTGTACCCTGGAACCGCTCATGCAGTTTCTGGAACACGATAAAGAAGGCTGGAACAACGAAGAGTAGGGCGAGAGTACCAACGCTCATACCACCGATTACTCCAAGGGCAAGGGCGCGGTTACCATTGGCACCGGCACCACCTTCGATAACGAGCGGTATCATACCGATGATCATCGTAGCCACTGTCATAAGGATAGGGCGAAGACGCTCCTTACAAGCCTCAAAGGCAGCATCAACTATGCTCATGCCCTGAGCACGGCGCTCTGATGCGAACTCGGTAATGAGGATAGCGGTCTTTGAGAGCAAGCCTATCAGCATGATGACACCCGTCTGCAGGTATATGTTATTATCTGAACCTGGCAGGTTGACCAAAGAGCAGACATAGGCACATACGAAAGCACCCATCAATCCGAATGGTACACTCATAAGCACTGCCATTGGGGTGAACCAAGAGTTGTAGAGTGATGCCAAGATAAGATAGATAAGGATTGCACAGATACCATAGATGAGTGCTGTGGTATTAGACCCTGCAGCTTCCTCAACCTCACGCGACATATTACTATATTCATACGTGCAGGTAGGTGGCATTTCCTGTTTGAACACCTCTTCTATAACCTTGTGAGCCTCGCCCTCGCTATAACCGCTTGCAGCTGTTACGTTACACGTAATGCTCTGGAACAGATTGAAGTGCTCTATGTTAGATGGACCAACAATCTCCTTCAGCGTAACGAATTCAGAGAGAGGTGCCATCTTACCACCTTTCACCTTAACGAAGATGTTATTGAGTGATGATGGGTCGAGACGATACTGAGGCGCAGCACTTGCCATGATTCGATATACCTTACCGAACTGGTTAAAATTACCTATGTATGAACCACCACAGAATGAGCCGAGCGTACTAAGAACGGTCTTTGGCGAAACACCAGAACGGTCGCACTGGGTAGCATCTACACTAACCTGATATTTAGGATAGCGCTCTGAGTATGATGACATCGCCATATTAATCTCAGGGCGCTCAGCCATTTTTGTAAGGAAATGCTGAGTGTTCTTGGCGAACTCCGACAGATTGCCGTCAGTAGGATCCTGCACCACGAGACTAACGCTGTTACTCGTACCATAGCCTGGCACCTGTGGCAACTGGAATGGCAACACCTGTAAGTTCTTGATATCCTTACAAGCATAGTAGAGACGTCCGATAACAAGGTCAATCAGATGATTCATACCAGGACGCTCATCCCAATGCTTCAGACGTACAACGAGCGTAGCATAGTTAGAACCATTGCCTGAAATCAGACCATAGCCACACGAAACGGCGAAGCTCTCCATTTCTGGAATCTGCTTTACCTTCTCTTCCACCTGCTTAGTCAACTCTTGTGTCTGCTGCAATGTATAGCCCTCTGGAGCACGAATTTCAGCAAGGAATACACCCTGATCCTCTTGTGGCACGAGTCCTGATGGAAGATTCTTCATAAAGAATACCAAAAGCACGCAGGAAATAGCCAATAGTCCCCACGACCAGATAGGTCGCTTGATAAACTTCTGTACGGCTCTTGAATACTTTCCGAAGATAGCATTATAGCTCACGTTATAGGCTTTCTTGGTGTAGTAGGTCAAGGACTTGCCCTCTTTCTTGCCTTCCGTAAACTTTAGCATAATGGCACAGAGTGCAGGGCATAATGTCAAGGCTGAAACGCATGACAGACCAACGGCAGATGCGATAGTAACACCGAACTGGGTGAAGAATGTGCCTGACGTACCGGCCATGAATGTAACAGGAATGAACACCGCCATGAATACCAATGTACA
Source organism: uncultured Bacteroidales bacterium (assembly GCA_902778265.1). Classification (GTDB taxonomy): domain Bacteria; phylum Bacteroidota; class Bacteroidia; order Bacteroidales; family Bacteroidaceae; genus Prevotella. The sequence continues at coordinate 32,586 of CACYXI010000010.1, forward strand.
TGAGATAACGGCAACCGAAACCTCACTCATTGCCTGTTTGGTGGCTTCGCGAGCATCAGAAATGCCTCCCTCCATCTTCGCCATAACAGCCTCTACCACAACAATGGCATCATCCACCACAGTACCGATAGCCAGCACGAGTGCAAATAATGTCAGGATGTTGAGTGAGAATCCTGCCAATGAAACGATGGCGAATGTTCCGAGCAGAGAAACGCAGATAGATATTGACGGGATAATCGTTGCCTTGAAGTTCTGCAAGAAGAAGAACACCACGAGGATAACGAGAATGATAGCTATGATAAGCGTCTCTACTACGTTGTGGATAGCGGCAAAGAGGAAGTCGTCAGATGTCTGCATCGTCACAAACTCCAGTCCAGCTGGCATCGTTTTCTGCATATCCTCACACATCTTCGTGATGCGGGCATTTACCTCCGTAGCATTGGCATCAGGTGCCTGGAATACCATGAGAAGTGTACCTGGCTGACCGTTGATGTTTGACATGAAGCTATAGCTCTGAGCACCAATCTCCACCTCAGCTACATCGCCAAGATGCAGGAGATGACCACCATCCTTCGTTCTCAGCACGATGTCCTGAAACTCTTCCACGCTCTTCAGCGTACCCTTGTACTCCATAGAGTACTGGTATTTGTTCTCTGACATTTCTCCCAAAGAACCAGTTGAGGCTACAAAACTCTGACCGCTGATAGCTGTGAACACATCATTTGGCTCCAAACCATACTGTGCCATAACGTCAGGCTTCAACCAGATTCGCAGGGCGTAGGTGTTTCCCAATGCTGTTACATCACCAACACCCGTGATACGCTGCAAGCGAGGCTTGATGTTGATATCCACGTAGTTAGAGATGAAATCATCGTTGTATTTTCCGTCCTTGCTCCTCACAGCGAGAATGCGGAGGATGTTGCTCTGCATCTTCATCACCTGCACGCCAACCTTCGTTACATCGGCAGGAAGCAATGCCTGTGCCCTCGATACGCGGTTCTGTACGTTTACCGCCGCCATATCAGGATCGGTGCCTTGTTTGAAATACACGCTGATACTCACATCGCCCGATGAGGAAGCCTTTGAAGTCATATAGGTCATATTTGGAACACCGTTGATGCTCTCCTCCAAAGGCTGTATCACCGATTTCATAATGGTGTTAGCATCGGCACCTGTGTAGGCGGTCGTAATCATGACCTGTGGCGGCGCGATGCTTGGATATTGCTCAATGGATAGCGACTTCATGCAGATGAAGCCCACCAATGCAATGATGATACTGATGGCACATGCCATCACGTATCTATTAATGAAAATGTTGTTCTTCATAATAATCGAGGTAGCAAATTCTTTTACTTCTCACTCTTCTTTTCTTCAGGGAAGAGTACCTTTTGACCTTCCTGCACGTTGTTCGCACCAATGGTAACAATCTTGTCGCCAACTTTTAGACCGTTGGTGACAATAACATCTTCACCATTGCCTATATCGGTTGTTGTTACCGTAACGGCAGTTGCCGTACTGTCGGCCTTAACCTTATATACCTGCTGTTTATCTTGCAGCTTCACTACTGCCGTTTGCGGAATTACCATCACGTCCTTCTCTGCGAAAGGTAACACCACAGTACCCTGTATGCCAGAGAAAAGGTGTCCGTCTGGGTTAGGGAACGAAGCCTTTGCACCCAACGAACCAGTAGCAGCATCTACTACGCCCGTCAGACTGGTGATGCGTCCCTTGTGTGGGTATTCTGTGCCGTTTTTCATTAGTAATGTCACGTCTGGCAGAGCTGCCAAGTGTTTTTTCATGTCGTCTTTGGTAAGGCCTGCTGATACTGATGCCTCGATGAGTGCTTCTGTTACAGAGAACTCAGCATCCATCGTTGTGTTACCGCTTAATATTGTAAGGTGTGTGGCAGGCGAAACCTGATCACCAGTACGGACAGGTATCTCACCAATGACTCCCATCACAGGAGCCGTTATGGTACAGAAACCGAGATTGACCTGAGCACGGTTTACCTGCGTCTTTGCCTGCGCAACCGATGCCTGAGCCTGTTTGTATGCGTTTTCTGAATTATCAAGCATATAACGACTCACAATCTTCTTCTCAAACAGGTTCTTGTTCGACTCATACTCCAGCTTTGCGCTGTTCTCCGAAGCCATTGCAGCCTGCAAGTTTGCCTGAGCAGCCTCTAATTCCAGCATCGCATTACGCGAGTCGATGACGAAGAGCGTCTGCCCTTTATGCACGTGCTGACCCTCTGTAACGCAGATCTGCATCAACTGTCCGCTTACTTGTGGCGAGATAGTCACGTCAGTCTGTCCTTTCAGTTTTGCACTAAACTTAACAGGCACCGTAACGTCCTTCTTCTCCACTGTCATTGTCTCGTACGAGGTCATTATTTCCTTTGGCATGTCAATACCACAAGCCGTTAGACCACCGACCACCGTTCCGAGTATCATTACCCATTTGATAGTTTCCTTTTTCATGTTATTGCTTATTTTTTATGTGAGTTCAACAAGTGTAAGTGTTTTTGTGATTCAGGGATTAGCAGAAATTTAGGTATCAAATTTGAAATTTGTACTTTCCGTTTCTTTTATATGTTTTTAATGGTTATAATCCGATCACATTTTTCTATATGCAACGTGCAAAGTACCCTCGCACGAAATCAAAAGTGCAGGTCTGCTCAAAAAGCAAGTGCACGATATTTGATTTTATGTGTGCAAAAATAATCAATTTCTCCGATTCCTCCAAATTTTTTGACAAAAAATCAAAAAAAATGTCAAACATACTAAGGCTTGAATATTTTTGGAACGTGATTTCTACGAATACGCACCTTTGGCGCTTAAACTGACAATAATTACCAATCTTCCCAATCTTTACCCAATAAAATTTGTAATTTATGGAAAAAGATTGCGTAGATTGGTAATTATTGTCAGTTAAAAGCAGCTTGTTGCCAGACAATTATAATTCATCGAACTGGTGTTCTTTTAGATAAAATTTATGGAAATTCGTGGGAATTTACGGATAATTCATGTAGCCAAGCGCTGCGTTTAATTTCATCGAATCTGCGTTAATTTATTCGGCAGTACTATCAACAACAGTAATTTCATGGATGGTGATATTACCTTTTTCGTCTATGCTAAGCGGTGCAGAGAAATCGGGCATATCGTCATAAAGAAGTGCAAGACCGGTGGTGTATTTCACACCTGGCACAAAGACGACCTTTGGCTCGTCGCCGCTGAGATCGTAGTAAAGTTGTTCTCCAATCCACATAGGGCTTTCTTCGTCAAAACCGCCCATATCGGTAATGGAGTTAGTGACGGTGGTCAAAGTTTTTTCTCCATCATAAATAGTCATGTTCTCACCATCAACGATGTACCCGACGCGCTTGAGCAGTTCCTGTTGCACGGCATAGGGATTCACCTCAGTTTTGATATATGCCTTACCATCCTCTTGAAAACGAATCTGATAGAGCCATTCTACATTGACGCCTGTACCTGACATAGCACAACTTGTAAGCCATAGATCGCCCGTCTTTGCATTATATTTTGCCTGTGGCTGACGAGTGTTGCGAATGCCGAGGAAATTAGTTGAGGCTGCACCTTTTGTCACGACGAAGCCGAAACCTTCAGATGATGTCTGGTCAATTTCGTCAATAGAGAACACCGCTACATTTGCAGCAGTATCGTTCATAACCTCATGATAATGAAGCTTTAGCGCATTATCCATCGCTTTCTGAACATCAACTGGGATTGAGTCTGGCTGCAAAGGCATATCCAATGTGCCAGCCATTGTTTTAGTATCAAGAGTTGCACTCTTACAACCTGCCATCATCATACAAATGGCAAGGAACAAAACGGATGCCGAAAAAGATTTTTTTCTCATAATCTATTTGTATATTGGCGTTATTTAACGTAGGAAATCTGGACTGATCATTAATAAGGTATGACCGAAACAATGATCATACCTTTTTATATATTCACCAAATATCCCGATTACGAATTTCTCTCAACCCACTCCTTGATAGCAGTAAGTGCAATCGATTGGAATGAAGTGCCGATGTGCTCATCCTTATAGTCACGCATACGACGATACAAGCTCATCGGAATCTGCACGTTCAATCCCTTGGTACGCTCCTCCTCCATATCCCTCAGCATCTGAGCATACTGTGTAGCGCCCTTGGACGATGAAGAAGCACGTTTGGCACTAATCTTTTCCTCGGTGTTCTTGCTGAAAACACTCTTCTGAACCAAATCCTCCGAAAACTTATTCTTCATTTCTTTCCTTTCTTATTATCGTTAATAATTTTCTTTGCAAGATCGAGATAATCTATTGCCGTTGAACAAGTTGGAGCGTACTCATAGAGATTCTGCCCCATAGCCTGAGCCTCTACCACCTTAGTACAGCGATGAATCCTCACATCAAGAACCTTCTCCTTATAATTGTCAGACACGATCTTCGACAATGACTTAGTCGCTGATGTCCTCTCGTTGAGCATGGTGAACAGAATACCCTTCAACTGCATATCAGGTTTCAGTTCCTCCCTAAATTCCTCAAATGCCTTCATCGCAACTACCAGACCATCCATTGCCAAGCGTTCTGCCTGAACTGGTATTATTACAGAGTCCGACACAGACATTGCATTAAACGTGATGTCATTAAGTGCAGGAGGGCAGTCAAGCAGTATATAGTCAAATGCCTCAGTGATGTCATCTGGCAAAGACATACTTGTGTTATCATCCAAAGCCTTGCCAAAACACTTTCTCAGCACCACCTTCGGCTGCATGTTTCTCGACAGCTCAATCTGAACAGAAGACAACAGAGGATGATATGGAACGAGGAACACGCCACCTTTTCCATTTTCCGATTTTATATTCGTTTCATAGACAGGCAACGAGCTCTTATCTCTCAAAGCCTCGTACAGAGTCCTGTCACCCGGTTTCTGATCCCAACCGAGAAGAGTACTAATATTACCCTGAGAGTCAAGGTCAATTATGAGTATTCGCAGATTCTTATTACAATGCAGAAGAGCACCTGCAAGCGAGATAACCGTTGTAGTCTTACCGGTACCTCCCTTCATTGCCACAGTAGATATAACTTCTTTAAGTCTTTCCATTTTGATTTATTCTGTTTTCTTACTTTATTATATAACTAAGACATTTTCGATATATTGCATACAAGCATACAATAATATCAAAATATTATAGAATTATAATCCAAATACACGCAAATACGATTATATTAGTATCCAAAAGAATAACAACATAAACGGATTTTTATATAGATGTATTGTAGTACTATTGTACTTTAGTACTACAATGTTATAGAGTACGTAACTACTCATTAAATTGGTCTTTTGGACGCTGATTATACTCACAGCACATTTTTTATCTGTATAATTGGATTTTCTCAGAGTTTTTTTAGTGAGATTTTGTGCTCATTTTACTCTTGTAATTCGTTTTTGTAGTTTTTCTCTTCTGCCGTTGTACCTTCGCTCTTCCTCCGTACCAAACTCGATGAAGCTCCGTTTCAGAAGCGGACATAGATGGGAGATGCATCGAGTTTGGTGTGGAGTTACAACGGAATCACAGTAGCAAGATAAAGACGTAATGTAGCTTGCTATGTAAAAACGAATAAAACGAGATTTGCTGCAGACTTCACTGACCGTATGGAAGCATTTTATGGCTTGTGTCTGAAAATATTTCACCAAAATCGTGAGACGTTTGCAATAATGTTGCGTTAATTGTCGAAAATGTACGTTGGTTTAGTTAATGAATACTAAAAATAGTGGGACGAGATTGTGAAATGGTGTCGTATTTTTGTTGTTTGCGCAATTTTTCATTATATTTGCAAAAGTTTTTGTTTAGGAATTTTGTAGATAAATAAAGAAAAAACGATGATTAGAAAAAATTCAATTAAAGCAAAATATCTTGCGTTGGTGGTGTTCTCAATGCTTATATTTGCAGCATGTTCGCTTGAAACTCCTAATGCTTTGGGCGACTACAAGAAAGAGACTATAACTGTAGATAGTCTTGAGGCTCAGAGTAAGCTATTGACTAAGGAACAATACTCAATAGATTCGGTGTGTTCTCTTGAACTGCCGCAGAATCTCGAATATTACAGCGTACGAAGGCTCATGGTTAGGAACAATAGGGCTTATGTCCAGATAAATAGCTATGAGAACTCGGTATATGTGTATGACTCCAACGGAAAACTCCTTTGGAAAACAGGCAGGAATGATGTTGTGAAATCTGTGTCTGATTCCGATGGAAAAATACGTAAGGTGGGGAAGAAAGCTGATGCGAAGGATGAGCAAATGGTTGATCCTGCCGATTTCTTTGTTGATGACAACGACAATCTTCATATCTTTGATCGTGGAGCGCAAAAGATTTTTGTTTTCGACAGCGAAGGCAAGGTGGTTAAGACAATATATACAGATAGAGATAATCCTTATGCTGTTGGTTTGATGAATAACGGGGAATATATGCTTTCGTTCGGTGAAAACACTTGTGGAGCGGCCTTGGCTACTTATGACGAATTTGGCAGAATTCAGAAGAAATTACTTCCTTTTGGTCAAGAATACAATTTCAGTGTGGCTAATAGGTGTTTTTTCCAAAATGGGAACAGGTTATGCCACATACCTTTGTTTTCTGACTCTATTCTTGTTTTCAACAATGACAAATTGGAAAAAGTTGTAAAGTTGGATTTCAAGGGTAGGTTCATCACAGATGTTATTTCTGATGTAATTACAGGTGAAGTAAAAAAAGACGAAACTTATAAGATATCTAGTTTTGATGGGGTCCAATATATATCTGTATATCAGGAAACAGACTCTTGGATAAATGTCTGCTATGCTCTTAAAAAACAGTATGGAGAGCGACTGATAAGAAAAAAGACAAACGAATCATTTAGTGGAAATACGCTTTTTGAAGGTTTGCAACCATTCACGTACCTTTTCCTGTTGGATGACAAGCTCGTGTTTCTTGCTCAAAAAGATATGGTGGAGTACCTAAGGAGGCAGCCGAGGGATGAAAAATTCATGGAGGAATACAACAAATCCGCTCCAAAGGTTCAGGCTCTTATTGATGGCAAGATCAAGGCTCCTGCTATTTTCTATATCAGCATAAAGTGATAAACGCGAATTCAACCAACTATATTTGTCTGGCAGCAAGCTGCTTTTAACTGACAATAATTACCAATCTTACCAATCTTCAACCAATAAAAAAGAAAAGTTATGGAGAAAGATTGCGCAGATTGGTAATTATTGTCAGTTCAAGCACCAAAGGTGCTAATTCCGTTTCTTTCGCACTTTCCGTGTTCAAAAAATCATGGTTCTATAAAATCAAAAAAGGACGATATTCTATGCGAATACCGTCCTTTTTATGTTCTTTATTCTTTAATCTTTACACTTTACACTTTATACTTTCCTCTTTAATCTTTTAACCAATTAAAGATATCGTGTTCTGTTTGGAAGCACATAATCCATACCTGCCCCGAGAACATCAGCTACCTGATTGATTTCAAGGAATGAGGTGTGGGTGCCCTGCTTACCACCGCTGAGGTATGCCACCATGTCGGTTGGCTGGAGAACGCCGTCATCGAGGAGCTTACGGAGAGCTGCGAAATAGTAAGCCTGTCCGTTAGCCTTCTCTGGCATGAAGATAGCCTCTACACCGTAAGAGAGGGCAAGGTGACGCATGGTCTTCTCCTTGTAGCAGATAGCGAGTACAGGATATTTGCCACGGAAAGCGGCAAGGTTGCGTGCCGTGCGACCAGAGAAACTATCGGTGATGATAGCCTTGATAGGGAGGGCGAATGTTGCCTTTACTGCCTGCTTTGCAAGGTATGAGGTAACGGTTGGGTTCTCTTCGAGTGGGATGCGGATATCGTTATCAACGAGCTTATCCTCCTCTGCCTGTGCTGCAACGGTTGTCATTGTCTGAACAGCCTCTACTGGATATTTTCCGTATGCAGTTTCGCCAGATAGCATGATGGCATCGGTACGATAGTAGATAGCGTTGGCGATATCGGTGATCTCGGCACGTGTTGGACGTGGATGCTTGATCATGGTGTGGAGCATCTGTGTGGCAACGATTACAGGCTTCTTGGCAAGTACGCACTTCTTGATGAGGATGCGCTGTATGCCTGGGATGCGCTGCTGAGGAACCTCTATTCCAAGGTCGCCACGAGCCACCATAATGCCGTCGGCAACGGTGAGGATTTCGTCGATGTTGTCAACGCCCTCCTGATTCTCAATCTTTGCGATGATCTGAATGTCAGAACCGTATTCATCAAGGATTTCACGGATATCGAGAACGTCCTGCTTGGTGCGGACGAATGAGTGAGCGATGAAGTCGATGTCACGCTCAATAGCATATTTGATATTCTCCTTATCGCGCTCTGTGAGGGAAGGAAGGTTGATGCGGACGCCAGGCACGTTGACACTCTTGCGTGAACCAAGGGTAGATTCGTTCTGTACCTCGCACAGCAGATAGTCGTTAGTCTTCTCAATAACTTTTAGCTCCATCTCACCATCGTCGATGAGGATGTCATCTCCGTTGTTGAGGTCTGTAACGAATTTTGGGTAGCTAACGGCAATCTGTTCGCGTGTGGTGAGGATATCAGGATTTCCCACGATACGAACCTTATCGCCAATATGGTATTCTATCTGATCTGCGTCCTGGATCTTTGTTGTTCGCACCTCTGGACCTTTAGTGTCGATAAGAATGGCGATACGGTTGCTGACCTGTCGCACATTATTAATCAACTTGTCCATACCCTCGCGTGTGCCGTGGGCGGTATTCATACGAACTACGTTCATTCCCGCTTCGAAGAGGGAACGAATAAAATCAACCTCGCATCGCAAATCAGAAATCGATGCAACGATCTTTGTCTTTTTTAGCATCATAACCTTTATTCCTTTTTTATTATTGAGCTGTTTGTGTTGGGATTTGTTATTCTAAATAAAGTTCATTATGAGTGTGCACGTTTTCCTTGCACATCTCGTTTTCAGGGTGCACAGGTGCGCACGAAAGAAAAAGTGCGTGTCAGCCCCCAAGGCTGGCGCACGTCTCGTTTTCTGAGTGCAAAGTTACTAAAAAAAATCGAAACAACCGCAAATAGATTATTTCTTGTGATATTTTCTTCTGAAAATGCCCTTTTTCTTGAGATTGGATAACTTGTGAAGTTGAAGAGTAAAGAGGAGAGTTGCAACATATACGGTTGAAATATTAATGTTTCAATTAATGTCCCAATTAACGTCCAAATTAATGTGTTATAAAAAAGTGCCTTACGGCGAAACATTAATTAGGACACAAATTAAGACGTTAATTCTGACATTAATATTTTTGGAACGCAGGAAAACACAAATTAATGCGATATTAATGTGGAATTCATGATAATTAATGTTTCCTCACGAAGTGAAAACATATAATATCGCATTAATAACACATTAATTCCGCATTAATTTCTTAATCATACAGGTCGGAAAGTAATTAGAACGGGAATACTATTGTTGTGATAAAGATATTGGCAACAAGAATGATAAGGTTCATAATGAGACCAACTTTCAGGAAATCGCTGAACTTATATCCTCCTGGCACATAGACGAGGGTGTGGGTAGGAGATCCGATAGGAGTTGCGAAACTTGAACTTGCTGCTATCATCAGGGCTACGCAGAAGGTTAGTGGATTTACTCCCAATGCCAATGCTGCCGACATCGCGATTGGATAGAACATGGCTCCTGCTGCCGTATTGGAGATAAACTCGGTGATGAAAGTAGCCACGAGGCACATACAGAACAATACAATGTACGGATTAGTACCGCATACTTCGAGCAATCCGTTGGCTATTGCCTGAGCTATGCCTGTCTGTTCTATTGCTTTTCCGATACAGACGCTACCTGCAAAGACTATGATGATGTTCCAGTCGATTGACTTCATAGCCTGTGCCGATGTGCAGCAACGGGTGATGATCATGGCTACTGCCGCCAAGAGACAACAGTTGAGCAATGGCAGTACCTTGAATGCGGAGAGCACAACCATAGTGATGAGAATCAGGGTTGAGACAATACCTTTCTTTGAAGTCTTTTCGCTATCTTCCATAGCTGCACTTTCAAGAACACCGTCAAGGTTCGGACATTGCATACCGCACTCGTTCACGCATCTGAGAATGTTCTTTGGAGTACCTATTGCATAGAGGCTGTCGCCGCCCATGATAAACTCGTCTGCCGATACCGGATATACAAGCTCATGGTCGAAACGCTGTATGGCAGAGATGATAATGTGGTTTGTCTTCAGATTGTATTTCCTGCTCAGTTCCTCTACTGTCATGCCGATGGCAGGATGATTTGATGGCACTACGAGCTCTACGTTGAGGTCGTCCATGCTTGATGAGTGCATAGGCGATTTCCTTTCGGGCAGAAGTTTTTGCATGGCTATCATACTCAACACTCCTACGGTAAGACAGAACAATCCGCATAGGGTAGGGGTGAGAATACTCAGTTTTATGCCTGTCTCTTCTGTGTAGAGACCGGAAATGATAAGGTTAGGAGGTGTACCGATGAGGGTACAGATACCACCCATACCAGAGGCATAGCTCAATGGGATGAGCAGTTTTGATGGAGAGATGTGAAGTTTTTGCGACCAGAGTTTTACCACATTAATAAATAGGGCAACGACGGTAGTATTGCTGAGCAAAGAACTGAGTACGGCAACGGGGAGCATCAATCGGGTAATGGCTCCTGTAAGTGTCTTCGGAGTTCCCATTAGGTTCTTCACCGTCCAGTTGAGCACGCCTGTATAGTTCAGACCCGCAATAACGACAAACAGTACTCCTACCACTACTACGGATTCTGACGAGAAACCGCTAAATGTGGTCTTGGCATCAAGTACGCCGCCACAGAGAAGGGCGACCATTACGGCAAGGAAGGCTACTTCCGTGCGAATCTTGGTAAGCGAGAGTGAAATGAACATGGTGAGCACGACAAAGATAGTGTACCATGCCTGAAAATTTAGTTCCATAGTCTGATTATTTTTAATAAGTTGTAAGATCTATTTTCTAATGCAAGACGCAAAGGCATGGTTAGTGCCTCCGCGTCCTGAATATCGTTGGAATAAATAAATTTGATTTGTTCTTGCAAAGATATGAAATCTTGAACGAAAAAGAGAAGAAAATGGATGGAAAATGCAAGAAATGCAGTTATTTCTCCAATTTTGCTAAGCAAAGTTTGCAAAAACGCTCGAAAGTTTACTTTTCTGTAAGCGTGATAAGTGAATAAACTGGATAGCCATATCGACTTGTCCTGTCACCTTTATAATCCTTGATTTTTGAAATGTTGTCGTTCCATTCCCAGGATTCGTCACAAACATCTCTAAAACCTTTGCACAGTAACTTATTTGGCGCTATCCATTTAATAGAGCCGTTGTTATTCTCACCGCCAAACTCTTCAAATGCCCAATGATAATTGATGTATTGACCGACATACACCATTCTTTTTGAGGATTTGTCAAAGAGATAAAACCTGCATAAATACCATTCTTAGCGTACGAAGAACCTTGCGAATCCATAATCGTCGTGTCAGCCTTGTTGCCCATTGCCATAAACGAAATGTCACCAATATAATAGGTTTTGACCTCGTATTGGTCAGTTTGCTTATAGTAGGAGATACCTATAATCTCGGCAGGTTCAGAGTAATCCGCATTTTCTCCATCGTTTAAGTATTTTTTAAGATACTTACCGATTTCTGTAGATGGGTTTTGTGCCATAGATATTAATTCTTGGGCTTTTGCAGATTTCATGTCTATCTTCTGATGCTCCATTTCGTAGGAAAGGCATTTGAGGCTGTCATATTCCTTTTGCGTAATGTACTGGAATGAACAATCATACATGCCATTGTCTGGAAGGAAACAAGAGCCACCATTTGCCTGAACTTTCTGGTACGGATCTTCTTCCGGAACGTATTCTATGATGTTCTGGTTCTTACAAGCAATGAAAAGCAATGCGGAGATGCCCAATATGATTTTTCTCATTATTTTCATAATTTCAACAAAGCCTTGCATCCTTCTAGAATATCCCGATAGGTGGTCTCAAAGTCGCCTGTGTACCAGGGATCGGCAACGTCGTGCGGATTATCGGTAAGGTCGAGAAGTCGGATGACCTTATGCTGGGTGTCCTCGCCTATGGTATAGCGCAAATTACGGATGTTATGCTGATCCATACAGATAATCATATCATAATAGGCATACTCGCTACGGGTTATCTGATGTGCCTCATGCCCTTTGCAATTTATGCCATGCTCAGCAAGTTTCCTGCGAGCTGGGGGATAGACAGGCTCACCGATTTCCTCGGTACTGGTAGCTGCAGACGATATTTCAAATTCGTCTGCACGACCAGCCTCTTCCACCATACTGCGGAACATATACTCTGCCATCGGACTTCTGCAAATATTTCCGTGGCATACGAACATTATTTTCTTACTCATACAATTTGGAGAGTAAATTTGGCTTGCGCCATTTTTTTTTAGAAAGTAAATGGGAAATAAATTAATTCAGTAAATTATAATCAGTAAATTATATTTTTGAGAAGAAAATTTCCGACATAATAATTTACTGGCTATAATTTACTGGTTTAATTTACCCCTAATTTACTTTCCAAAATTCCAAAGAAAAGCCCCACGCAAGTGGAGCCTTTCCTTCGCATTTATTCATAATCCTGCCAAGACTTGATCTGCAGGTCGTTCTCGCTCATAGAGCAGAATGCCTCGATGAATGCAGATGCAAGACGGGCGTTGGTAATCAATGGGATGTTGTGGTCGATAGCACCACGACGTATCTTATAGCCATTGGTCAACTCGCGCTTGGTGTGGTTCTTAGGGATGTTCACGATAAGGTCGAACTTATGGTCGTGTATCATATCCATCACGTTAGGAACACCGCTTCCTGACTCGTCAGGCCATCCAACAGCTATTGCCTTCGCACCATTCTCGTTGAGATACTTGGCTGTGCCTTCTGAAGCATAAACCGTGTAGCCTGCCTTTACGAGAGCCAATGCAGGGTCAAGCAGAGAAGCCTTTTCCTTCGCACCACCGCTTGAGAGCATGATGCCCTTGTCCTTTGACGGAATCTTGTAGCCGGTAGCGATGAGTGAGTTGAGAAGAGCCTCCTCGAAGGTATCGCCCATACATCCAACCTCACCTGTAGAGCTCATATCAACGCCGAGGATTGGGTCAGCATTCTGCAAGCGAGCGAATGAGAACTGAGAAGCCTTAACGCCCATGCGGTCGATGTCGAACACGAGTTTGTCTGGCTTAGCGTATGGAGCATCAAGCATGATCTTTGTGGCTGTCTCGATGAAGTTGCGTTTCAATACCTTGCTGACGAATGGGAACGAGCGAGAAGCACGGAGGTTACACTCGATAACCTTGATGTCGCTGCCCTTGGCAAGATACTGGATGTTGAAAGGACCTGAGATGTTGAGTTCCTTGGCAATGGCGCGAGAGATCTTCTTGATCTGACGAGCCTGAGCGAATGTGATATTCTGTGCAGGGAATACCATTGTAGCATCACCTGAGTGAACACCGGCATACTCCACATGCTCTGAGATACCATATTCCACAACCTCACCGTTCTGTGCAACAGCGTCAAACTCAATCTCGTTCGTCTCTGTCATGAACTGAGAGATAACGACTGGGTACTCCTTGCTGACCTCAGAAGCCATCTGGAGGAAGCGCACAAGTTCCTCGTTGTTGTAGCATACGTTCATGGCTGCGCCAGAGAGTACGTAAGATGGGCGAACAAGCACGGGGAATCCAACGCGCTCTACGAATGCATTCACGTCTTCCATGCTTGTGAGGGCGCTCCATTGTGGCTGGTCGATGCCGAGCTTGTCGAGCATGGCAGAGAACTTACCACGGTTCTCGGCACGGTCGATAGACACAGGACTTGTTCCGAGGATAGGCACAGACTGACGATGCAGCTTCATAGCGAGGTTGTTAGGAATCTGACCACCAACGGAAACAATCACGCCGCGAGGGTTCTCAAGGTCGATGACATCAAGCACGCGCTCGAATGAGAGTTCATCGAAATAGAGACGGTCACACATATCATAATCGGTAGAAACCGTTTCAGGGTTATAGTTGATCATGATACTCTTGTAGCCGAGCTTACGAGCTGTGTTAATGGCATTTACTGAGCACCAGTCGAACTCTACGGAAGAACCGATGCGGTATGCACCAGAACCGAGTACGATAACCGATTTCTCATTATTATAATAGTTGATGTCATGTCCTTTAACTGCGTATGTCATGTAGAGGTAGTTGGTGAGGTCTGGATGCTCACTTGCAACTGTTGGGATACGCTTAACGGCAGGGAGAATGCCGAGCTTCTTACGTTGAGCACGAACAGCAAGGTTCTCCTTCTCCATATTGCCTTCCTTGACCTTGAGCACGAAACGTGCAATCTGGAAGTCTGAGAAGCCCATCACCTTTGCCTGACGCAATACATCGGCTGAAAGTTCCTCAAGTGAATTGTAGCCTTCGAGCTTATGCTTGTAATCCACGATATTCTTCATGCGCTCAATGAACCAAGGATCAATCTTGGTGAGGTCGAAGAGTCGCTCTATTGTGTAGCCTTCCTCAAGAGCCTGGGCAATGGCGAAGATACGGAGGTCTGTTGGGTTGGCAAGTTCCTCGTCGAGATTGTCGAACTTGATATGGTCGTTGCCCACGAAACCGTGCATTCCCTGACCAATCATACGGAGACCCTTCTGAAGCATTTCCTCAAAAGAGCGGCCGATAGACATAATCTCGCCCACAGACTTCATGGAAGAACCGATCTTACGGCTTACGCCTGTGAACTTGGTGAGGTCCCAACGTGGAATCTTACAGATGAGATAGTCGAGTGAAGGCGCTACGTATGCAGAGTTTGTTGTACCCATCTCGCCAATCTGGTCGAGGGTATAGCCGAGGGCAATCTTTGCAGCAACGAAGGCGAGAGGATAGCCGGTAGCCTTTGATGCGAGAGCAGAAGAACGGCTCAGACGAGCGTTAATCTCGATGATACGGTAGTCGTTTGTATCTGCGTTGAAAGCATACTGAATGTTACACTCACCCACGATGTTCAGGTGACGAACGCACTTAACTGCGAGTTCCTGAAGCATCTTTACCTGATCATCACGAAGAGAGCAGGTCGGAGCCACAACGATTGACTCACCCGTGTGAATGCCGAGTGGGTCGAAGTTTTCCATTGAAGCAACAGTAAAGCAATGGTCGTTGGCATCACGGATAACCTCGAACTCAATCTCCTTCCAGCCTTTCAGAGACTCCTCTACAAGTACCTGTGGAGCGAAGGTGAAGGCTGATTCTGCAATCTCGATGAAGGTCTTCTCGTCAGGACAAACGCCTGAGCCAAGACCGCCGAGAGCGTATGCTGAACGTATCATGATAGGGTAGCCGATGCTACGAGCTGCAGCTACTGCCTCTTCCATAGTCTCGCAAGCCTGTGATACTGGCACCTTGAGATCTACCTTGTTCAGCTCCTTTACAAAGAGGTCACGGTCCTCGGTGTTCATGATAGCCTCTACGCTTGTACCGAGCACCTCTACGCCGTACTCCTTGAGCACACCGCTCTGATAAAGAGCCGTACCTACGTTAAGACCAGTCTGACCGCCCCAGGCAAGCATGATGCCGTCTGGACGCTCCTTCTTTATTATCTCCGTGATAAAGTGTGGTGTGATAGGTAGGAAATACACCTTGTCGGCAATACCCTCACTTGTCTGGATGGTTGCTACGTTAGGGTTTACGAGTACTGACTTGATGCCTTCCTCACGCAAAGCCTTGAGTGCCTGACTACCAGAGTAGTCGAACTCACCAGCCTGTCCAATCTTTAGTGCGCCGGAACCTAATACCAGCACCTTCTTCAACTGTTTCTTCATTGGTTTCTTTATTTTGTAGAATAAAATTGGTTTGTTTAAGATTGAGAATTCCGGGACAAAGTTATAAGAAAAATATGAGAATAAAGAAGGAATAACGTTAAACTATCATAACAAATCAGCAATAAAACGCTCGTGTTTTCAACTGATGTAGGGTAGGGGTAACTCCCATCAAACTCAGAACCAAACTCGATGAAAGTCCGTTCTATGTCCGCTATTATAGCGGAGGTTCATCGAGTTTGGTTCGGAAGATCAAGGGAGGATCATTGGAGAATGAACAGCCCTAAGGGCATAACAATGTGGATGAATTAAATCTAAATACAAATGCAATTTGAAAAACAAATTTTTTATAAAAATCACATCATTTAAGTAAGTGATCAAATTTGTTTTATAATCAAGAATTAGAGAATTTGGGAAAATTGAATTAATGCGAAAGAGAGAAGTTTTTGCTACTTGCGTAGCATTGAGAATGACCGTGATTAACAGGAGCGTAAGCGACCGTTCTCTAATTCTTCTAAAATTCAAAAGAAAAAAATCTCTAATTCTCTAATTCTTGATTATAAAAATATTTCTGCGCATCTACTTACGAGAGAATAGACCTATGTCATAGATCATTTATCTCTTCTTCAGAAAGTCCTGTCATTTTTGCTATAAGAGAAACAGCAAGTCCTTCTTTCTTCATATTTAGAGCGGTTTTGGTAATGCCCTCCTTAATGCCCTCCTTAATGCCCTCTTTGATGCCTTCTGCACGACCTTCTGCACGACCTTGTGCATGACCTTCGGCATGTCCCTGACGAAAATATCCCTTCATAAGCGTTCTCTCGCTTACGATCTCGTCCCAGAACTTGTCGTATGCCATACGTTGGGCATCGGTGTATGCTGACTGTTCTACAATTCCGACCGCTTTGCTGATGTACTCATTCTCCATCATCTCCGCAGGTATTTCCTTTGTCTGCTCATTTATCTCGGTGAGGAAGCGCAGCCAGAGCACCATCATCTTCTTGTCGCTAACATTTGACGGGCGGAACTTAGGCAACTCAAGGAAAATCGTCTCAAAGCCCTTTATAGTATTCTCTGGATGCTCGATATTTGCAGGCACATAACGATGGTAGAACTCGTCCTTTAGGTTCGGGAAGGCAATATCATTAATTATACTGACACAATATACCTGACGCTGTTCGTCATATCCCTCCCCTTTCTCAAGCGGACGGACATATGCCTTTGACGTATTGAAGAGTGCACGTTGCAGGAAATCCTCCGTCCAATACATCTGCATCTCCACAATAAACTGACGATTGTGATTGTCCGTACAGCGAACATCCACAATAGAGTATTTCTTTGCAGGATTCTCAGGAACCATTTCTGGAGACAGATATTCCAAAGACTCAATCTCCGTACCCTCTTTCAACGGAAGCACGGCATTGAGGAAACTCTGGAGCAAATCTTTCTGCTCACCAAACACCTTCTTGAAGGTTAAATCTGCCTTTGGATCAAGATATTTTGCCATAATGAAGCCTTTCTTGTTATTCTTTGCAAAGATACAAACTTTTTCTTGTTTCTCCAAGAAAAAACGCTTTTTTTTCGTTTTGCCCAAGAAGTCCCAAGTATCTTCTTCCACTCATCCTCCTAACCAAACTCGTTGAAGCTCCGCTATAAAATTGCCTCTTCACCGACTTTGCACCGACTTTGCACCGACTTTGGTACGGAGGAAGAGCGAAGGATCATAGGAAGAAGAACGGCCATACAAGCATAGGAATAATAATGTCACTTAATTCGTTTTGCGGAATGAATTTTTTTTTCAATGTGGTGATAAATTCCCGAAAAGCATTTTGCAAGTCCTGTAAGAAGGACGGCATACCCTAGGATAGGGTGCAACCCTATCTATTGGTGCGGATTGAGAACAAAAGCTCTGTCAGGGCGACATAATTTCGTATTTATCAGCACGATATGAATTATATTGCACCTACGGCGCTCTTGGAAATATGGATATATATGATACGTGGGTTACACCCACGCCTATACTATTTCGCCTCTACAATGCTTTTTCGTGAACTTATCACCACATTGAAAAATTTTTTCCATTCATAAATGGAATCCCACAAGTCTATTTCAGCATTTCATCCCATTTGGTCAAGAAATCCGACTCCTTGAAATAATTGTGCAAAACAGAGAGAACCTTTTTGGCATAATCCATTGAGCCTAATTGATACAGACCTTGCATTGCACCTTCAAATAATCGCTCGTCTGTGAATGTATTATCCTGTATTGGGAGATTAAATTCTTTCAACCATTGTTGTCCTTTGGTTTCTGATCCACGCTCGGCTGCTGCAAGCGCAGCTTCGTAAATAGATGTTTCATCGCGAAGGTTTAAGGCTGTTTCAAACAGAAGTAAATACATGTCTTTGCGGTCTGGATTTGCCTTTAGGCATTTCTTCTCCCAATCTAATGCCTTTTGGAAATTCGCATCGCCAGTAAGACCTTCATCCCCAGGTTCCCATTTCCTGACGGTGACTTTGCCAAGACCTATGTCTTCAAGTTCCGTTAAAGCATTTTGATCTTGCGCTTCCCTTACTTTCTGCAGTTCCAATTTAGCGAGGGCATTATGGAATATCGCGCGACATTTCATCATGTCGGCATTATCAGGCTCTTCCTTTTCCCATTGAGCAAGTTTTTTTTCAATTTTTGCAGAATCATTTTCTTCGTATTCCATACTCATGGATAGCATGGAAATCTCCTTGTAGCGACTTGTATCAACCTTTTTCCCGTTTACTTCAATTACCTTTTCTGAATATAATGGGCCTAATGACTTAACCGTTTGCTCAGCTTCAGGATCTCCACAAAATTCCAGTTTCTTGGCAAGTTCCAATACTCGATCCACATTCTTTAGTCGTAGGTGGCAAACAAGTAGGTATGCCATCAATCTATAATTGGTAGAATCGACAGCAACGGCTTTTTCATAGTATTCCATCGCCTTGTCTATCTGCATTATATTCTCATAACATGCTCCCTTCAGCATTATGAACATTGCATTTTGTGGATAGATTTCGATTGCACGGTCAAGCATCCGTTCTGCCAACTCATATTCAGCACCTTCTAATAACGAATTAGTCTGTTGGTAGATCAATTCTTCTACCTTAACACTATCATTCTGCTTTAAGGCATAGTTTAGCCATTTTCCATTATTCTTTATGCTTTGATCAAGAAACTTGAAGACAACCTTAGTACTATACTTGAACTCTTTCTTATGATTGAGAATTTCGATATAGTTGTAATAAGCCTCTGCAATATCAGGGTATTCATTGATACATTTCTCCATCCATTCCACGGACTTATTGAATAGTTCCATGCCATTGCCCTTATCCTTCATTATGCGGTAACTCTTGACTTGCATGTTCAGCATAGCAGAATTTTGTATTTCTAACAAATCATCTGATTCCTCAATCTGTTTTGCTGACATCATCCAGAACATTGTGGCATAGCTACAATATAATTCAGGATCCTTGGGACTTTCCTTTTCCCATTTTGTCAGTACCTCGTTGGCTTTTTCAATATTGCCTGCAATCAACTCTTCTTTGAATTTTTGGTAATTCTCACTTGAATATGTCATCTCCTGTGCAAACAAGGCAGATGCCATAATCATAAAAAGAAATAAAGAAAATAATTTTGGTTTCATAATTTGCAAAATTAATAGAAATAAATGAGAATGAAGAAGAAATAACGTTAAATATAATAAAGTGGGTTCGTCGATTTTTCAATCTGTATGTTGTTGAAAAACACGTGATTGAAGAAGCTCTGAAAGAGCGACACCTAACAGGGCGGTTCGTAAGAGCCGTTATTATGAATGTTATAGTAATCTGAGGTCTGAAGGACCGACACCTATTGTATTTATTAGGTGTCGCTCTTTCTGTGCTAATTCATAGAACTTACGTTAATAACCGATAAAAAGCAAGTTGCAGAATATCCCGACTTTAATTGTAACAAGGTGAAATAAAAACGCAAGAATAATGATTGCATATTTGTAAAACATGTTGCAAAACATTGTTTATTTACATTTAAATGCTAAAAATTGCAAAGCGGAGTTTGCAAAAGTGCGCCATAAAGCAGAAAAAAGGAAGTTTTCAGAAAAAAAAAGCAAGAATTTCTTGCAATATCGAACTATTTTACTAATTTTGTAGTCAATAAAAAACCTTATTAACACCATTTAAGTTATGACATTCAAGAAATATTTTTACGCTTTATTTTCGGTTTTACTCATAAGTGCTCCGATTGGTGCTCAGCAGAACAATGCTGATCAGATGACGAAGCGAGCGAAATTTTACGTTGCCCAGCAGAAAGACAAGATAGGAAAGACGGACAAGGTCCTGAATCTGAAAATGACAAAAATGTATGCAACTGACAGAACTGTCAAGATTGTCTATAGCAAGGGAAACACGAATTTCACGTCTTATTTCCCTGAAATGACTGAGGGTAAATTCAAGACCGAAGCTCAGGAGAATCGTTACGTCGCTCGTAACTACTGCATCTGGAAGGTTGCTACAGATGCTATTGCATCAGCTTCTCTTGCAAGTATCATCAGAAACGATGTCTATACTTGGTTTGTTGATGTAGTAGGTCCAGAGGGCGGTGAACCTCTCTATACATTCGATTTCAAGACTCAGGCTGTTCGTAATGCCATAGAGTTGTGTTCTGGTAAGATGCCTACCGACTTTAGGGATTATCTCAGCAAGACGCTTGTAGAGCGTGCGTTGCAGTCTTTGTTGAAGGATGTGTATCTTCCTCACGATAGTGCTGGTTTCTGTAATGTTGAGTTGAAGAATCAGAAGCTCCACGTTGACTTGCTCACCACTCACAGAGGCTATTCTATTCTGAAGGAGAACAACGGCGAGGGCTCTCGTACTGCTTGGCTCGGTTCATTCATGAAAATGAGTAAGTCAAAGAGATACTTCAATGACCTGCTGGATGTAATCAAGGTTCGTCAGTTGGCTGTTGAGATCAAGCTCCGCGATATTCATAACGCTAACGATAGCGCGATGTTCATGATCTATCCAAAGGAGATTATTGACTATGCTCAGAAGCCAACCGTATCTGAAACCCAGATTGAGGGCTATATCATCGGTAAGCTCGGTGGTAAGAAGCAGGAACGAGAGAATCGCGGCTGGTTTATTGCTCATTATGGTCCTAACAGTAAGATACTTAGAGCTGCCGTTGCTCCAACGAGTAAGTCAAATCGAGTATATGAGGTTGTAGAGGAAATGCCAGCCTTCCCAGGTGGCAAGCCTGCTCTTGCAACCTATATCGCAAAGACGATTAAGTATCCTGGTCAGTGTCTTGACAATAAGATTCAAGGACGTGTTGTTTGCCGATTCACCATTACCAGAGAAGGAATTGTTAAGGATGTTGTGGTAACAAAGTCTGTAGATCCTCTTCTTGATAGAGAGGCTGTACGAGTACTTTCGCTCATGCCTAAGTGGATTCCTGCAAAGCACAGGGGTGAGCGTGTTGACGCGAAATATACACTTCCTGTAACATTCCGTCTTACGTCAAATGATTCAGAAGAGAACTAATCCGCATCGAGAATTTTGATGACTGGGTGAAACTTTATGTTAGCACTATTTGAGGGACAGAGAAGAGTGGTTGCAAGTCAGCACCTATCTCTGATTCCCGAGTGCAAACTATTATCCGCGGGACATCTATGACACAAGTCATTGATGTCCCGATTCATTTTGTCCGAGTGCGAAGAGGTAGAGAACGTTTCCGTAACTAACCAGAATTCTATGAATTCGCACCTTTGGTGCTTGAACTGACAATAGTTGTCAATCTGCGCAATCTTTTTCCATAATTACATTTTTTATTGGGTAAAGATTGCGTAGATTGGTAATTATTGTCAGTTAAAAGCAGCTTGCTGCCAGATAAATATAATTCATCGAATTCACGTTAATTAGCGTCAGTTCGGTAAAATCAAGATTAACGCTCCTCCCTTGCAAATCCCTACCAAATCCGTTGCAAATCCCATTTCTCGCCTATTCTACGGAACGGTTTAGAAGCGAATTAGAAGCGAATTAGAAGCGGAACTGAAGAAGAGGCAGGGAAAATATTGGATGCCCCACATTGACCATAGGGAAGTAATCATAGATGAGGAATAAAATATCCGCGAGATTAATGTCTCTAAATTGCAATGTCGAGATTACAAGAGAATTTTTTTTAGAATTAAACGCCAAACACGTACACGGTGGTAAAAATAAGGGTATAAAGGATTGTGTGTCAGACGTTTTGTTGGCATGTACGTGTTTGTCAAACACGTACACAAGTCGTACACACCTCGTACACATCTTTGCTCGTTTACTCGTAAAAACGGTATTTACTGCTCGTTTTGTAAATTCAAAAGGCGTGACGACCCGTGTATGTGTTGTGTACATGTTAGACAAACACGTACACGCTCTTAACTTGTTAATTATCAGTATGATTACATGCGTTTTTGAGGGGCGTGTACGTGTTTGGCGTTTAATTCTAAAAAAATCACTATGGCAACCAGAAAATTGAAATTTATAACGCAAAGACGCGGAGACGCTGAGTTTTTTTAGAACACCGAATACACAAATGTGTCATAGTCGAATTCAAAAGTAGAAAGAAAAGGTTTTGCCATGCGTCCCTTTCTTTCCGAAATAGTTTTTGCCCATGACTCTGCCTGTTCGCGCAATTTTGTAAGGTAGAAACCTTGTCCGAAATCCACCATTTTTCTGCCGACCTTCACCAAAGGTGATGAAACAGCAATATATGAACCATGATATAATGTTATCATGCCTCTGCCTCCCAATTCAAAAGAGTTTCACATATATCATCAGCAACCCAGTCAAGGCTTTGGGTATGCAAATCCTCGTATCGTTTTATCAACCTGCGATGAACAAGGTCTTGCTTCTGCAACCTATCATGCATTTCCTTACCCGAAACACCAAGTTTTCGGGCGCCACTCTCAATTGCCATTACTGCAAAATGAATACGTCTATATGTTTCATTATCTGAGTAATTCATATATTTATAAGGTTGCTATATTAATAGAAAAGTATAAGCATTTGACAATATCAGTTCATCAATCTGGCATCATTGTCATAATGCGTTTATTTATACATTTGCAAAAGTACGAAATAAATTCCGAACATACAAATTTTTATGCATGATTTGCTTAGGCAAAGCACACATACACAAAAAATAGTAATATTGTAAACGTTTGCAAATCATAATCAAGCATTAGGAATGTGGATTTAGGACAATAGAAAGATTTTTGTGTATATTTGCAGACGAATTGCAAGAAAACAATAAAAATAATACCACAATGAATTACTTCTATAGTACAGCATTCACGGAATGCATTCACCGACACGAAATACAGGCTCTGCCAAAGAGCTTTCCTGATAATACCCTCATCATAAAGGTGCAGGCTCCACAGCTTCGCCCTAACCAGTTTCTCGCTCTTAGCGGTAGTGTGCCAGAACTTGGCAACTGGCAAGAGCGTGAAGCCCTAAGATGCCTATATACAGGCGATAATGAGTGGAGCGCCGTTATTGATGCTACCAACCTCATGGGCAGGACTATCGAGATGAAATATCTCGTGATAGATGATGATGAGAGTGTGCCTGTGATTTGGGAGGCAAGGATGAACCGCGTGTTGCACATTCCATGCAGAGAAAGTAAAGAATGGAGTGGGAAGGGTAGGGGAGAGACCATCAGCTTAGAAATGGCACATTTCCCTATCCCTGCCGATCGCATAGCGGGTACTGCTATTCCTGTGTTCTCGCTCCGTTCAGAAGGTAGTTTCGGAGTTGGTGACTTCGGCGACCTGAAAAAAATGGTTGATTGGGTCTCGCTCACAGGACAACGAATCCTTCAGGTGCTTCCTATCAATGACACAACCATCACCCGAACATGGAGCGATTCTTATCCTTATTCCTCAATAAGTATTTTCGCCCTTCATCCGCAATATGTTGATCTCCGACAACTTCCTGCACTAAAGGACGAGAAGAGAGCTGCTGAGTTTGAAACGCTCAGAAAGGAACTGAATGCCCTTCCACAGATAGACTATGAGCGAGTGAATAATGCCAAGAACGAGTATCTGCATCTGATTTTTGAGCAGGAAGGTAAGGCTACACTCGCATCAGAGGAATACAAGCAATGGTTCAAGGAAGAAGAGCAATGGCTCGTGCCATATGCGCAATACAGCGTGCTACGCGACACCTACGGCACGGCAAACTATTCGGAATGGCCTGACCATAACGTATGGAATGAGGATGACCGTAAGGCACTTACCAATCCTCGTAGCAAGGCATACAAGGAGGCATCCTTTTATTATTATATCCAGTTCGTCCTTGCCCAACAGATGATTTCTGCTCATAAATATGCGCAGGCTCATAAGGTGGCATTGAAGGGTGACATTCCTATCGGCGTGAACCGTTATGGTTGTGATGCCTGGATGGAACCACGCTATTTCAATCTCAACGGACAGACGGGAGCACCGCCAGATAGTTTCTCAGTAAACGGTCAGAATTGGGGATTCCCTACCTATAACTGGGACGAGATGCTGAAGGACGACTGTCAATGGTGGATTCGCCGATTCTCTAACATGGCAAAGTATTTCGATGCCTACCGCATTGACCATGTGCTCGGTTTCTTCCGTATCTGGGAGATTCCTATCCATAGCGTTCACGGACTTCTCGGACAGTTCCAGCCATCGCTCGGCATGACTCGCGATGAGGTTGAGCAATACGGACTTAAATGGCAAGAGGACTTTTTCCTCAACCCATTCATAACCGACTGGGTACTGGAACGCTTGTTCGGTGACAAGGCAGAATATGTAAAGAACACTTTCCTTGAGCCTTGGCACGATGATACATATCGTTTCCGCGAGGGATTCAAGACACAAAGGGAGGTGGAGGCATATTTTGCTTCAAAAGGGGAACTCACTGAAGAGGATGTAACGATTCGTGACACCCTTTATTCTCTCCAAAGCAACGTTCTCTTCCTTGTAGATCACAAGAATCCAGAACTCGTCCATCCACGTATCTCTGCACAATTAGATACATGCTACGAAACACTTTGGGAGCACGACAAAAACAATTTCAATCGTCTATACAACGATTATTTCTATCGCAGAAACAATCAGTTCTGGTACGAAGAGGCGATGAAGAAACTTCCACGACTGGTAGAGGCGACAAAGATGCTGGTGTGTGCCGAGGATCTTGGTATGGTGCCCGACTGCGTGCCTTGGGTTATAAATCAGCTCAACATCCTGTCGCTCGAAATACAATCGATGCCGAAGGATCCGCAGGTAGCGTTCGGAGTGCTTGACCGTAATCCGTTTATGTCAGTATGTACTATCTCCAGTCACGACACAGCCACATTACGTATGTGGTGGGATGAGGACGAGGAGCGTACGCAGAACTATTGGCAATGGGTACTGGGACGTGAAGGCGATGCGCCTCATCCTCTATCTCCCGAGATTGCTACGGAGATTGTGAACAATCACCTTGCCTGCCCGTCAATGCTCTGCATACTTACGCTACAGGATTGGCTTGCAACCGACGGCAATCTTCGCCTTGCCGATGCTAATGCCGAGCGTATCAATATCCCGGCTAATCCAAGGCACTACTGGCGCTATCGTATGCACCTCACCCTTGAACAGCTCATTCAAGAAACTGAGTTTAATGAGAAGATAAGGAGCATGATTGCAGCTGCGAGAAAGTAGAAAAACGATTTTTGATGTGATTAATCCGCTATATCCGTTTCGATAAAGGAAAATAGAAACGGATGTAGCGGATTAATTGTTGGAAGAACAGACAAGTGAGTGTTACATACCGAAGTAACAGTCTAAAATAGGGGAAAGAATGTTCGAAATCTGTAAAAACGCAACATTTAACGATTCTAAAATAATACAAAATATTGTTTTCTTGTACCATTTGTCGGATTTGGTGTAAAATAACAACAAAAAAATTTTTGAGTACAAAAACTTCTTTGTAATTTTGCAATCGGAAATAGAGATTTAGACTTTCTAATAAAGTTTAAATAATTATAAAAGATGTGTTGAAAAAAGGCTTTCGAGCCCTTGGATGAGACTGTAACTCAATTGCAATTTATATTCGCACGAAGCAAAGAAAAAAAGTGCTTGTCAGACTTTCAAGACCGACGCACGCCTAATTTTGCAAATGCAACTATTAAAACTTAAAAAACTATTACATTATGAAAAGAGGTATTGACTTTACATCCGTATTGGCTACTATCGTTGTGGTCTGCTCAATGTTTGGCCTGGTTTCTTGTAGTGAGGAGGAGGAAATCACTACACAGGACATTGCGCTGATGAGAGGCATCGTTGGTAAATGGAAGACGTATTCCATTAACGGTGAGCCTGGTATCACGAACAAGAAGCGAGTCATCACATATAATAATGATGGAACAGTATCTTCAACCACTTTCGCTAATGAGAAGTGGGAGAGCTCAAGTTCAAACAAATACTACCTCAACGGCAGTTCTTATATAGAGGTGAACAGTTCGTATGCCATTAAGGGCGTTATCGCTTCTATCAGCGATGAGGAGTTGACATATTCCAATCTGTTCTCAAACGAAGGCTACCAGTGCCAGAACATGGTTTCTCACAAGATCAAAGCCGATTATTCCAAGGCTATCTTAGGTCTTTGGGAAGGTGTTGAGATGACAGGCGAATCTACCCACGGCACTTCCGACCACCGTTGGGAGTATAGGGCAGATGGTTCATACACCTACTACACCAAGGACGCAGAGGGCAACTGGGTTGCCGATGCAAGCAATTCAGGCAACGAATACTACGTTGATGGTGACTTCCTTGGCACTCGCTGGATCAGCAATAACAAGGAGTACCGCGAATGGTGGGATATAGAGACATGCAACGACACCGAAATGGTGTGGTCAGCTCTTCGAAAAGGCTCTAACGGCAAGGTGTTCAGCACCAAGATGAAGATGGTTAGGGTTAAGTAGAAAGCATTTATAGGATAGAGTAAAGGGGAAAAGGATAATGTGGTAAGAGTAAAAGGGAAGGGATAATGTGGAAAGAGTAAAGAATAAAGAGTAAAGTAAAGAGAAGAGTAAAGAGAAGATAAAGTAAAGATAATAGATAAGATACATGGAGTATAGAATAAAAGGTTAAGCCTTCAGACGAAAAGGCATGATAATGAAGACGGGGAAACAATATTCGGCTCTCAGGGCGCTTCGGCGCTCTGAGAGCTTCTTTTTCGGATGATTTCTCGCTTCCTCAATAATCCTCATAATCTGCCCCATTTTCACTACAGAAAGAAAGGTGGCCGATACTTACATCATTATATTTGGCACCTGGATAGACCTTGAGAATCTTAAAAGTCAGCTCAACAGGCTCTCCATTTGTCTTTGGCGAAATAGAATAGACATCAAGATATTGATCTTCTGGAATATCCTTCAGATCAAATGTCTTATACAGTTTCCCGTCAACCATCAACTGCATTTTGGCTACACGACCATGATTTTTCCATTGCTTCTCCGTATGACAATAGCCATTAGCAATAGTAATGCCGTCTATCGCACGTTTGCCTAATTTGAAAGTACAAGTCACGCTCGCCCCTTCTGCTTTGCCTACGGCCGAACACCACGGCTTATACAAACCTCCAGCTATCAAATCCTTTACATTATACTTAGATTTTTCATTGTAAGATACAGATGAAGCATAAACAGAATCAGGCCAAAGACCATACCACACCCTATCACCCGTACCATCGAAATCGCCATCAACAGGAACGATAGCAACAGAATCCCCTCGGAGTTCAGCCCAACCTTCCAAGCCCCAGAACTCATTTCCAAAATAAGCTCTTACCAATGCACGAGCAAGAACAGGCAATTTCTTTCGATCTATTTCGTCATCGACAATGAGCTTCCACATCTTTATTTCCTCTTCCGTAGGGAACTTACGCGAACAGAGGTCAGGAAGCAAGGTTTTCAGCAGCTCGTTCTCTTCCTTCACCATAGCCAGAGAATCCTTTGGAGTCACAGTAGCAACGGAAGAAACAGAATCCGCAGAAACCTCATCGGCATTCCCCGATTTCTGAGAATCGCAAGCAATAAGAGCCAGCGACAAAAATATTGGCATTAACCGTCTCATACTTTAATATTGTTCACACTTCATTTTACGAGTGCAAAGATACTACTTTTTTCTAAAAACATACAATCTCATACAACATTTTTGCTATTTAACACTTGACAAGCCACACTATCATAAACTATTCTTCCTTACAATAAAGGCGCAAAGACACAAGGGAACAATCCTTTGCATCTTTGCGCCTTTGCGTTAGATAACGATGTTGCTATTATTTCTTCTTAACTGGCTCGCAAGAAATGCCGATACCGAGTTTCTTGAAGATCTTACGGTCAACCTCTGAGAGCATTACGGTAGAGTGAACCTGACATCCGCGGAGGTTAGGGAGCTGTTCGAGAGCCTTCTTGCAGTTCTCGTCAGTATCGCTGAGAACGCTGAGAGCAACGAGCACCTCGTCAGTATGAAGTCGTGGGTTCTTGCCACCGAGATATTCAATCTTCGTCTTCTGAATAGGCTCAATCATGCTCTGCGGAATAAGCTTCACATCATGGTCAATACCTGCAAGATGCTTTGTGGCATTGAGGATGAGGGCAGCAGAACAACCAAGAAGTTCTGATGAATTTGAACAGATGATAGTACCGTCGCTTAGTTCGATAGCCGAAGAAGCACAACCACGCTCTTTCTGACGCTCCTTTGCAGCTACTGTACAACGGCGTGTGTCGGTTGTTATCTTTGCCTGATTGAAGAGAAGGAGAATCTTATTGATCTCACCCTGATTACTTGCACCTTCCACCTGCTTGTTGGTTGCCTCGTAGTAACGGCGGACAATCTCTTCCTTTGAAGCCTGACAACAAACCTCATCGTCACAGATGCAGTAGCCAACCATATTCACGCCCATATCCGTAGGACTCTTGTATGGATTCTCGCCATAGATTCCCTCGAAGAGAGCGTTGAGAACAGGATAGATCTCTATGTCACGGTTATAGTTGATAGCCACCTTACCGTAAGCATCGAAGTGGAATGGGTCAATCATATTCACATCGTTGAGGTCGGCAGTAGCAGCCTCGTAGGCGATGTTCACAGGGTGCTTGAGTGGGAGATTCCATACAGGGAATGTCTCGAACTTTGCATATCCGGCACGAACGCCACGCTTGTTCTCATTATATAATTGTGAGAGACAAACAGCCATCTTACCAGAACCAGGACCTGGAGCAGTCACGATTACAAGTTCGCGTGAGGTCTCCACATAGTCGTTCTTTCCGAAGCCCTCGTCAGAAGCGATGAGAGCCACATTGTGTGGATAGCCGTCGATGAGATAGTGGAAATACGACTTGATGCCCATATTGGCAAGTCGCTCGCTGTAAGCCTTGGCTGATGGCTGACCGTTATAGTGAGTGATTACGACAGATCCGACGAAGAAACCACGCTCCATGAACTCGCCACGAAGACGAAGCACATCCTCATCGTATGTGATACCGAGGTCAGCACGCACCTTGTTGCGCTCAATATCCTCAGCGCTGATGACAATGACAATCTCGATGCTGTCAGCCAACTGCGAGAACATACGCAACTTGGAATCTGGCTGGAAACCAGGCAACACACGACTTGCGTGGTGGTCGTCAAATAGCTTACCGCCAAGTTCGAGGTAGAGCTTGCCATCAAACTGAGCTATGCGCTCACGAATGTGCTGCGACTGAATGGCACAATACTTGTCGTTATCAAATCCTATTCTCATCTTTTTCTTTAATTGTTAATTGTTCAACTTTCGCAAAGCTTTAGTTGTAGGTTTTTAGGTTATGAGGTCAGCATCGCCAATAAGCATTCCGACCTAAAAACCTTATAACCTCATAACCTCACAACCCATTAAGTTGAGCTTGCGAAACTTCAGCTATTTTACAAAATATTCTGCAAAAATAATATTTTTCCTCGAAATATCGCTCTTTTTGTAGCAGAAATTTCATTAAAATCCATGCAACAATGTTGAAATGTCAACTTTTTTGCATATTTTC
The DNA here is from genome assembly GCA_902778265.1 of uncultured Bacteroidales bacterium. GTDB lineage: Bacteria > Bacteroidota > Bacteroidia > Bacteroidales > Bacteroidaceae > Prevotella. Next base: position 62,598 of record CACYXI010000010.1, read on the forward strand.
CTTACTTTATGTTCTGTTTTTATTGAATATTTATGTCATGTTTTGGGGTATTCACTAATGGGCATAGCCTACAAAAACAGACGTAACACACTCGTTATCCCTTCGTTCTTCCTTCGTTCTTCCTCCGCTCTTCCTCCGTACCAAAGTCGGTGCAAAGTCGGTGGAGGAGCGAAGGATCATCGAGTTTGGTGCGGAGGAACAACGGACTTACATAGAAGGTATTTGGGAAAAGCATACAGGCAGATCATTCCTGTAGAAAAAGCATTTCCATTATTTTTAGGAATATTTTTGTCTCTACAAGGCGGTATTCTCATTTTTTTTTCGTATCTTTGCAAGCAATAATTAAAACAATAAATAGCAACATTAATGGCAACAGTTGACGACAAGAAAATCATTTTCTCCATGGTGGGTGTGTCGAAGGTCATCCCACAGAATCAGAAGCAGGTACTGAAGAACATCTACCTGAGTTTCTTCTATGGCGCAAAGATCGGTATCATCGGTCTTAACGGTGCAGGTAAATCCACCCTCATGAAGATCATTGCCGGAATCGACGATAAGTTCCAGGGCGAGGTGGTTTGGAGCCCAGGCTATTCCGTTGGCTATCTTGAGCAGGATCCAAAGCTCGACCCAAACAAGACCGTCAAGGAGAACGTAATGGAGGGTGTTCAGCACATCTACGACGCAATAAATGAGTATAACGAGATAAACGAGAAATTCGGCTTGCCTGAGTACTACGAGGATCAGGACAAGATGGATAAGCTCTTCCAGCGTCAGAGTGAGGTGCAGGACATTATCGACTCTACCGACGCTTGGAACATCGACTCTAAGCTTGACCGCGCTATGGACGCATTGCATTGTCCTCCAGGCGATTGGAAGGTTGACACACTCTCTGGCGGTGAGCGTCGTCGTGTGGCTCTCTGTCGTCTGCTTCTCCAGAAGCCTGACGTGCTTCTTCTCGACGAGCCAACCAACCATCTTGACGCTGAGTCAATCGACTGGTTGGAGCAGCACTTGCAGCAGTATGAGGGAACGGTAATCGCCGTTACCCACGACCGTTACTTCCTCGACGATGTATCAGAATGGATTCTTGAGCTTGATCGCGGTGAGGGTATTCCTTGGAAGGGTAACTACTCTTCTTGGCTTGAGCAGAAGACCAAGCGAATGGAAATGGAAGAGAAGGTGGCAAGCAAGCGCCGTAAGACTCTTGAGCGTGAGCTTGAGTGGGTTCGTATGGCTCCAAAGGCTCGTCAGGCAAAGGGTAAGGCTCGTCTTAACTCTTACGATGCAATGCTCAATCAGGAGCAGAAAGAGCGTGAGCAGAAACTCGAAATCTTCATTCCTAACGGTCCGCGTCTCGGAAACAAAGTTCTGGAGGCTAAGGATGTTTGCAAGAAGTTCGGCGACAAGGTGCTCTTCGAGAACCTCAACTTCATGCTCCCACCTAACGGAATCGTAGGCATCATAGGTCCTAACGGTGCAGGTAAGACAACCCTCTTCCGCATCATCATGGGACTTGAAACAGCCGACTCAGGCACATTCGAGCGTGGTGAGACAGTTAAGATGGCTTACGTTGACCAGCAGCATAAGGACATCGTTGCCGACAAGAGCGTTTACGATGTAGTGAGCGGTGGCAACGAGACAATCCGCATGGGTGGCAAGGACATCAACGTGCGCGCTTATCTCTCACGCTTCAATTTCTCTGGTGCTGATCAGGAGAAGAAATGCGGCGTGCTCTCTGGTGGTGAGCGTAACCGTCTGCATCTCGCTATGGCTTTGAAGGAAGAGGGCAACGTACTTCTCCTCGACGAGCCTACCAACGATATTGACGTGAATACTCTGCGTGCCCTTGAGGAAGGTCTTGAGGCATTCGCTGGCTGTGCTGTGGTAATCTCTCACGATCGTTGGTTCCTTGACCGTATCTGTACCCACATCCTTGCTTTCGAGGGCGATGGAAAGGTATTTTTCTTCGAAGGTTCTTACACCGACTACGAAATCAACAAGGCTGCGCGTCTCGGTACCGACGAGATCAAGCGTCCAAGATACCGCAAGCTGATGGAAGACTAAACAATATGTACTATTTAGCTATTTACGATTTACTATTTATTTTACTATTTTTGGATATTTACTATTTAAGCCCTGTTGTGGGCAAGTGGAAATAGTACATCATTCAAATCGTAAATAAATAGTAAATAGCTAAATAGTAAATAGTAAATCACAATGTTGTCTCTCGAAGAAACCCGTCAACTTGTTCTCTCCTCACAGGATATTACAGAATTCCAGCGCAAGGTTTATCTGGAACTTCTGAATGTTCCGCGAGGAGAGACAATTTCTTACGGGGAACTGGGCAGACGCATCGGATGCCGTAGCGCACAGGCAATAGGACAGGCATTGAAACGTAATCCATTCGCTCCCGATGTACCTTGCCATCGTGTCATTGCCGCTGACGGTTCGCTATGCGGATTCGCTGGCAAGCGTGAAGGTGAAATGATTGAGAAGAAAAGACGACTCTTGGAGTCTGAAATATTAGGGAGTAATAAGGAGTACAAGGAGTACAAGGAGTAATAAGAAGTACAAGACGAATGTCTTATACCGAATAGGGGTGGAGGAATAAGGAATACGGTTTGATAGCAATAAACTCTCATCCCTCATCCCTTCACCCTTCAACGAGAAATACTATCGTCTTGTACTCCTTGCACTCCTTTAAAAACATGCTTATGAAAATTGTTATTCTTGACGGCTATACAGCCAATCCTGGCGACCTCTCATGGAAGCCGCTGGAAGAAATCGGTGAGGTGGTAGTCTATGACCGTACCCCACCCTCGGAAACCGTCTCTCGTGCGGCTGATGCTGAGGTAATAGTCACAAATAAGGTCATAATCTCCAAGGAGGTTATGGAGCAGTTGCCAAAGCTCAGATACATCGGAGTGGCTGCCACAGGATACAACGTGGTTGACCTGAAGTATGCAAGCGAGCGTGGCATCATCGTCACCAACATACCCGCTTACAGCACAGCATCCGTAGCTCAGATGGCGGTAGCTCACCTTCTCAACGTGACCAACCGAATAGCCCTTCATGCTGAAAGCGTTAGCAAGGGCGAATGGCAGTCGAGCAAGGATTTCTGCTATTGGCTCACTCCCCAGCGCGAACTTGCAGGAGAGACTTTCGGCATCATCGGACTCGGCAACACAGGGCTCGCTACGGCACGAATTGTCCTCGCCCTCGGCATGAAAGTCCTCGCCCTTACATCGAAGGCGCAGGAAGTTCTCCCTGAAGGCATCACAAAGGCGAAAGATATTGACGACCTTCTTATGAATAGTGACGTACTCTCGCTGCATTGCCCACTCACCCCCGACACGGAGCATATTATTAATAAGGTGAACATCGCCAAGATGAAGCGCAACGCCATCATCATCAACACAGGGCGCGGACCTTTGGTTGACGAAAATGCGGTAGCTGAAGCCCTAACGGAAGGACGCATTGAGGCATTCTGTGCCGACGTCCTGACACAAGAGCCACCACGCAACGGATCTCCGCTCACCACAGCTCCACGATGCTTCATCACACCCCATATTGCATGGGCAAGTGGTGCGGCTCGACAGCGACTCGTTTCTACTCTGATTGACAATATCAAGGCATTCGTAGATGGAGCCCCGAAAAACGTAGTAAACTGATTTATATCAAGCATTAAAACTGATTTTAATCAAGAAATTGTACATTTTTTCGGAAAATTTCACCTATTTTTAGCACAATATTGTATTATTTTTCGTTTTTTTGGGAAAATATTTTGTGGTATCAGGAAATATTTGTAATTTTGCAAAGGAAATAAGAAAATGATTATGAATAGAGAACTTCCAGTTCTATTGTTGACTGGATATTTAGGTAGTGGTAAAACAACTCTTCTTAATAGAATACTCTCTAATGAGCGTGGTATCAAATTTGCGGTAATCGTAAATGACATCGGTGAAGTGAATATTGATGCCGATCTAATACAGAAGGGGGGCGTAGTAGGACAACAGGATGACTCTCTCGTGGCACTCCAGAATGGTTGCATTTGCTGCACTCTGAAGATGGACCTCGTACAGCAGATTTCAGACATCACCGCTATGCAGAAATTCGACTACCTCGTAATCGAGGCAAGTGGAATCTGTGAGCCTCAGCCAATCGCACAGACTATCTGCTCCATCCCTCAGATGGAGGAGAAATACTGGAAGAACGGCTTAGCACGCCTCGATTGTATCGTAAGTGTAGTTGACGCACTTAGGATGCGTGATGAGTTTGGCGGAGGTCTCGACCTTCTACGTCAGAACATCGATGAAGAGGATATAGAAAACCTCGTAATCCAGCAGATTGAGTTCTGTAACATCGTGCTGCTCAACAAGGCAGCAGAGGTGTCACCCGAAGAGCTCGGACGTCTGCGCGAGATTATCAGGGCTCTACAACCTAAGGCTGAGATAATTGAGTGTAACTACGGCGACGTGGAACTAACCAAGATTCTCAACACCAATATGTTTGACTTCGACAAAACCGTAACTGCCGCAACATGGGTGACAGAGGTAGAGAAGCATCTTGATGAAATGAAGGAGGAAGAAATAGATGAAACAGAGGAAATAGAAGAAGACGACGATGATCACGATCACCACGATCACGATCATAAACATTGTGAACATCATCACCATCATCACGAGCATGAGCACGAAGATGAACATGAGCACGATGAGCATTGCGAACACCATCACGGTGGCGAGTGCACCTGCGGTCATCATCACCATCATCACAATGAGGAGACAGGTGAGGCTGAGGAATACGGCATCGGAACTTACGTCTATGTAGCTCGACGTCCAATGGACATCACACGCTTTGATGAGTTCGTGGCTCGACGTTGGCCTAAGTGCATTATCCGAGCAAAGGGTATGTGCTATTTCGCAGACGAGCAGAACGTATGCTACGTTTTCGAACAGGCAGGAAAGCAGGTCAACTTGCGCAACGCAGGGCAGTGGTATGCCACTATGCCGGCTGATGAGTTCCAACAGTTCGTTGAACAGAACCCGGATGTTCTTCGTGACTGGGACGACGTTTACGGAGATAGAATGCAAAAGCTTGTCTTCATCGGACAGCATCTTGACAAGAAACTTATTAAGGCTGGGTTGGATGCATGTCTGGTATAGTCGCCCCCACAAAGGGTTGTAAACAGGATATGCAACAATATTATTAACAGTTAAATAAGTAGTCACAATGCTAAAACTTAAGGAAATAAAACTCGTTCTATCGCGCGAAGAATTAGCGCAGATACCAGAGGGCAAGAAGCTTATCAATACTATCAATGCCTTCAGCTACAATAACGCACAGAAGGACAGCCTCTTCGCTGAGGCTCTTCGTGAAGGGGATTATCTCATTCCTGACGGAGCTGGCATAGTAAAGGCTTGCCAAATGAAGAATGCGAAGTATCAGCCTGTTGAGCGCATCGCAGGTTGGGATCTATTCACATTCGAGATGAAGCGCCTCAACCAGAAGAGTGCAAAGGCCGAGAACGAAGGACAGCCTCGTCTCAAGGTTATGTTCATGGGATCTTCCGAGAAAGTTCTCACGCTCATCCGTCTGCGTGCCGCTATCGAGTATCCTCACCTTGACGTTGTGACCTACTCTCCACCTTACAAGCCAGAGTTCTCTGATGAGGATAACAACGCTATCATCAACGCAATCAACGAGGCTAACCCAGACCTCCTCTGGATTGGCATGACGGCACCAAAGCAGGAGAAATGGACCTACAAGCATTGGAAGCGTCTCAACATCCATTGCCACGTTGGCACTATCGGTGCCGTGTTCGATTTCTTCGCCGGAACAGCTCGCCGCGCACCTCTCTGGTGGCAGGAGCATTCCATCGAATGGCTCTATCGCCTCATCATCGAACCACGCAGAATGTGGCGCAGATACATCATCGGAAACATCGAGTTTCCTCTACTTCTTGCACAGGAGTAAAACAGCATTAAAGACTCTATAAATTACGCAGAGACATGAAGTAATCCTTACCTCGTGTCTCTGCTTGTTTAAGTGTAAGGAGTAATAAGGAGTACAAGGAGTAGCAAGGAGTACAAGACGAATGTCTTATATACGGAATAGGGTTTGGTGGAATAAGGAATAAGGTTTGGTAGCCTCACCTATCACCCATCTATCCCCTCTCATCCCTTCAACGAGAAATACTATCGTCTTGTACTCCTTAAGCTTCGTAGAAGCGTCACTCCTTGTACTCCTTGCACTCCTCAAATTTAATTATGAACATAACAGAACTTATTAATATCATCCGTGAAGCATCCAAGCTGTTGCTCAACGACTTCGAAATTTCCCAGAAGGACGGTTTCTCAAACATCGTGACTTCATCCGACATCGCCGTGCAGGAATTTCTCTGCGAACACCTTGCCCAGCTCCTCCCCGGCTCAGGATTCATCTGTGAGGAAGAGGACATCAACGATGCTACGCACGAATACACTTGGATCATCGACCCTATCGACGGAACGGCAAACTATTCCCGTGGCATCGGACAATGCGCTATCTGCGTAGGACTCCGACACAACGACCACATGGAGGCAAGCGTGGTTTATCTGCCTCGCACCAACGAACTATTCCACGCTGAGTATGGCAAGGGCGCATTCCTCAACGGCAAACCAATCCACGTATCCGACCGCCCATTCCAGAACGGCATCATGTGCACCGCCCTCGCCGTCTATCACAAGGAATATGCAAAGGTTTGCTCCGACATCATCTGC
>CACYXI010000011.1 GCA_902778265.1 uncultured Bacteroidales bacterium
CTAACGGACTGCCCTTTTAGGTATCGCTCCTTCAGAGCTCTTTCAACTGCGTGATATTCAATGATATATGAGTAGAGCAATTCATCGAACTCACGTTAAATTATGGAGCGACATCCGTCGCGAGGAAATTTCCATTTTTTTCTTTCCAAAAGAAAATGTTTGGAGCTTACGCTCCTTGGGGCTTTCAAGAAAATTTTTCGCAAAGCTCAACAAGCTACGCAAGTTCTTCACGATGACCAGAAAATTTATTCCAGAAAATTATATTTTCACACAGAGACACAGAGGCACGGAGATTAATTTTGAACACGGAATAAACGAAAAAAACTTTGCGTCTCTGCGTCTTTGTGTTTATATCGTTTCTGACCACAGATAGCACAGATTTATGGGATTGTCTCGCTTGCGCTCGTGATTAAAATCCCTAAAATCCCCAAAATCTGTGGTCCTTAATTTTCACTCGTGCAGGTCGAAACTTTTAATTTTCACTCGTGCAGGTCGAAACTTTTCGTTTGTTTCGTGAATTCCGTGTTCTGATAAAAAACTTTGCGTCTCTGCGTCTTTGCGTTTATATCATTTCTGACCACAGATTACACAGATTTATGGGATTGTCTCGCTTGCGCTCGTGATTGACATCTGTGAGATCCCTGAAATCTGTGGTCATACTAAATTTCGGTGGTTGTGGTTATCAAAAACAATCAGTTATATAATAAATGTGAGAGTTAGTGGTAAATTTGAGTAAACTTAGGCGAAAGACTGCGTTTTTGTAAAGTATTAATAGCAAAAAGGGGTGGAAAATTGTTAAAAACGAGGGGGATTAGTGCATTTTTCTGTGATTTTCTTTGGAATTTCGGGGGAAATGCGTATCTTTACACTCAGTTTCCGCCTGATTATCTCTAAAGAGATATCTTACACTAAAAAAAACTGGAAGACCAGAATAATATAATGCTGAAGATCCTTAGGAATACATATATCGCCATACTGGCTCTGCTCATTGTCTGCGGTTGCGCTCGCGATGAACTTACAGAGACTACACCGACGCCACAGGACGAGATAGTCTTCGCCGCTACGCCGGGAAAGGTGACTCGTGCCGGTGAGTCTTCGCTCGCGAAATATATTGAGAACTTCCGCATCTATGGTGTAAAGAGCGATAAGCTCGTCTTTGATAACTACGTGTTGTGGTATGACGAGGAAGCTACCCAAAGCAATTCGAGCAACTGGGAGTATGTGGGCTATGATCCTGTTGACAACAAGCTCCAGACTATCAAGTACTGGGACTTCTCTGCCTTCCCTTACTCTTTTTGGGCAATAGCTGGTGCCGAAAGGGGTGAGTTCATGGATATTGATGAAAGCACGGGTGATGTAAGGACATTCTCTACATACCTGACGGAGGAGAATGGTGAGATCCCGATGCTGTATTACACCAAGCCGACCTACATTCCAACCAAGGAGAGATTCAGTGAGCCTGTCACTTTTGAGTTTATCGGTGCACATAGCCGTATTCGCTTTGCGTTCTACGAGACCGTTCCGGGCTATGCCGTGAAGGATGTGAAGTTCCATATCGGTTCTGAGACTACGCAATACACGGACTGTACGGTAAACGGCAGTTTCAATACGGTTGGTAATCTCTTACTCACATATACCAATGGCGCTACTTCTGACGTGGTTTGCGATATTACTCCTACCGAACAGGCTACTCATCATGCCTTTGGCTCGCTCAACTACACCACGGCTGCAAGTGGTAAGTTGGCTCTGAGTGGCGGCAGTAACTATCTCGGAGTGCTCAGTTCGGCTCCTACCTACGCAGGCAATCAGGCAACTCCTGGCTACTACACCAATATCCTGCCTAACGAGGACAATGCCACTCCGCTCTCCATCAAGGTTGACTATGTGCTCGAATCGCTCGACGACTCAGGACAGGAGATAGAGATAACGGAAGCTACGGCAGTTGTTCCTGCTCAGTTCTGCCAATGGAGGTCAAACTATTCATACACTTATCTCTTCAAGATTACCGATGATAAGCTAAAACCAATATCGTTTGTAGCAGTTGGCCAGATAGAGAACACTATCAACAACGAGCAGGGAACTATCACCACGGTGGATGAATACAGCATCACTACTCATCAGAAAGGTGATCTTGACGAGGAGGGCATAGCATACGAGTCGTCGCCATACGTTGCCGAGAGACCGATAGAGATTTCTGTTGTCAGGGGTGATGGTTCAGATACACCAGTCTTGGATGGCACTACGGATTACGTTCGAATCTATCACCAGACAACGGTTAATGAATGGGTTGTTGAGACTGGTACGTCAGAGCCTGTAACATCCATTACATATAATGCAGGTATGGCATTCTTCGAACCACAGGAAACAGGTACCTACCGAATAGAGTACTGGCGCGCTGGCGATGCGGGTTATCGTTCTGTAAAGATAGTTTCCATAGGAGCCGTACTTCATGGCACAGGCCATACAGGCACAGACCTCGGTAATGGCGGAAGTGAGAATATGGAGATGGAGTTGGAGTAAGAGTAAGAGGCCTGGCCTCTCCCCCCGCCCTGAAACATACTCCGATATTATCAATATCGGACTTCCCCCGTAGGGAGGGAGCCGGTAGGCTAAAAGGCTCTCGCTAAAATCTAAGCACTAAACAAAATGAGAAAGATAACACTACATAAAAATAGTTTTAAGAACTATGGCCTATGGCATTTGGGAACTTCCCTTCTGCGCACCGGCTCCCTCCCTACGGGGGAGGGCGGGGGGAGAGGCCGTGTTTTGGGTTTTCTCTTCCTTCTCCTCCTGTCTGCTTGCACCTCTTCTAATGATATAGAGGAAATCGTGGGTGAGGATAGCGCTTTCTATTTGGAGGCATCGGCTATGCTTGGTGAGGAAACCTCTTCTGCAAAGACTACTCGCGCCCATTGGAACGAAGATAATAAGTTTGAGTGGGATAATAGTCAGAATGAGATGGTGGTGATAGTTAAGAAATCATCTTCTGGAGCTATCATTCCTTGGGGAACGAACAAAAGCTGTACGGCAAAGGTGAAGAATATCACCACAGAGGATGACTATGAGAGCATAGCTTCCATAACCTCCAATTCGGGAATCCTGAAGACAGAGATACGGGAGATGACCGTTGGGCAGACACCAGTCTATTTCTTCTCGCCAATCCTTTCTTCTGAAAATGAAAGCACGATTTCTGCTGATGGAGTAGTTACTCTCAAGCTTCCTTCTTCGTTCGCGCAAGATGCGACACCAAGTATGGAGGATTTCAAGAATTACACCTATATAAAAGGTGAATCGACCATATCAGAGATCAATAATGGTAAGTTACAGGCGGCACCAACACGATTCACGGCTCTGCCAGCGGTTATTCGCTTTGCCGTTACCAATGACAGAGGTGAGAGTGTAAAGATAAACAGCATTACGGTGACTGTTCCTGGTGGTGAAACGGGTGGATTCCCAAAGACGATGACCTGGACACCTGGTAGTTCAACAGAGCCGACCTTAGTTTCATCGGCAAGTGATCCAGAAGGTCTTTACACTACGTTGACTGCGAATATGGGAAGTGGATATACCCTGGCTGCAAGGGAAACCGCTGGGGCTTCAGCCAACTTCTATGCGTTCCTCTTTCCTTCTACATTCTCGGGTGCCAGATTAACCCTGACTGGTGAGGATGGTTTTAATGAGTCGTTCACTTACCATTGCGATATTCCAGAAAAGACCTTTGTAAGTAATCGCATCTATACCTGGAATCTCACGGTGGAGGACAATTTCCTAAGAATGAGATTCTATGAGGAAGAAGGGCTGTTCCAGTGGTAATAATGGTATTAAGTACTAATTACAAAGTACTAATTACCTATATACTAATTATCAAGTACGAAGTACTAATTACATAGTTACTCTTTTCGGTAATATGGTTATCCGCAATCACTCGATAGCGCCCCGAAGGGGCAATGAGCTATTAGCCCAGGGCAACGCCCTGTGGTTTCGTTGTCAATAGTTTTTCGCCCTGTAAGGGCAAAAGCTCTAAAATGGGGTAATGCTTTTGCCCTTTCAGGGCGCACGAACTTGGTCGTCATACCTAGGGCGATGCCCTAGGCTGTTAGCTTTTTAGCCTTTCAGGCTGCCTATCTGGTAAATGCGCAGATAAAAGCAAAACAGGTAATTTAAGTGACGGTTCAAAATATCTTATATTTATCAAGAATTTGAGAATTAGAGATCTTTGAATTAATGAGAAAAAGAGAAGAATTGCTACTTGCGTAGCATTGGTAATAGTAGTGAGTGGCAAAAGCGCAAGCGACATTTCTCTAATTCGCTTAAAATTCAAAAGAAAAAACTTCTCAAATTACTTCCCTGCGGTCAGTGGGTCTTCGACAAATCTCTCTAATTCTTGATTATATAAATAAATTTGATTACATATTTATGGGAAGATATATATTAAATATAATGTGGCTTCCGCTGATGCTCCTTACGTTTGTGGGATGCACGAAGGAAGATGATGACAACGTTTCTGCCAAGAGGTTGCCAATCACCTTCTCATGCTATGATGGTGGGGCTGCAACACGTAACGAAGAGGTGAACCTGAGTGAGTTTATCACCGATTTCAAGGTGTATGGCGTGAATGGTGATATAAGCGGTAGTGGTAGTGATGCTGTTTTCGTAAAGAAGAACACCGTGTTTCCTAACTATCAGGTTTGGCATACGGAGGGTATGGCGAATACCACTTCTACCAATACATCTAACTGGGAGTATGTGGGAACTGTGGGTACTGAGGAGCAGACCATAAAGTACTGGGATGAGAAGCACGACGGTCATTACTTTTGGGCTATCGGCGATTTCTCAAAGAATGGTGACTATAACTATACCGAGAGCACGCTTCCCGATCCTTATGTGATGGAGGTGGGTAATCTAACGCAAGAGGATGTGCAGGATGATAGGCGATGTCTGTATTTCACCAGACCGAAGTATGTGCCAAAGAGTGAATATGGGCAGGCTGTCAAGCTAACCTTCATGCGCTATTGCTCACGAATCCGCATCGGTTTCTATGAGGATATTGTTCAGCATAATGAAGGTAGTAAACTGCTGAATGTTCTTGAAGTGAAATTCTATAATGTGAAGTCTGACGGCACATTCAATACCAATGAGCAGCCTACTACGAATGTCAATATTAAAGGTGATTTCGTTAATAGTGGTAAGGTTAGGCTGACATATACCAATGCCTCTTTCAAGGGTGGGTCGGATGATGTTGCTACCGAGACGATTCCTGCGGAGGATGGCACGGCTAACAGCATGAATTTCGGAGTGCTGAATATTGCAGGAACTCAGAGCGGTGTCCTTCCAACCTCATCGTCACAGGCTTTGTTCACCACTACTGGTAGTGGAGATCAATATACTAAGGTGATGCCATACAATAACGAGGCGGGATTGACTCTTCAATGTGACATCCTGGTTCGTAATAACCAGAACAAGTCGCAATATACTCAGCAGAATGTAATGGCATCAATACCTGCGCACTATACTGACTGGAAACCGAATCAGTCATATACCTATATCTTCAAGATCGTCACATCGCCCGATGGAGCTACAATCGTCCTGTCTAACGTGTCGGTAGAGAGCTGGGAGAGTGATGGCGAGGTAGAAGCGGAGTGGCATAATTGGTAGAGGAACGGCACGGCCTCTCCCCCCGCCCTGACACATACTCCGATATTATCAATATCGGACTTCCCCCGTAGGGAGGGAGCCGGTAGGCGGAGGGGAAACCTGAATTTTTTAAAAATTGAACAGAATGAGAAAAATAACACTACATAATAAAAATAGTTTTAAGAACTATGGCCTTTGGCGTTGGGTAACTTCCCTTCCGCACACCGGCTCCTTGACACATACTCCGATGTTATCAACATCGGACTTCCCTACGGGGGAGGGCGGGGGGAGAGGCCGCTTTTCTCTTTTCTTTCTTTCTTTTTGTATTTTTTTTATCTCCTGCTCCAAAGACAGCGCTGATGACTATGCTGATGAGCATGAGGTAAGGTACGGAGTAGGCTTTGTTGATGTCTGGAAGGAAGGCGACTTCAATGCCAATAAGGCAAAGGCGGTTACTCGTGGTGAGCTGCAAAGGCTTGATCCTCCTACCATACCTAATCTATATAAGGTGTTTGTAGAGGCAACGGAGATCGCTGCTCCGTCAGAAAAACTGAACCTGACGTTGGTAAACAAGGCTAAGGATGGAAAGCTCAATCAGAAGAGTGTTACCGAATTTGATATAACTCCTTGGAAGGTAATCACAGAGACGAACTATACCTTATATAATTATGAGGCAAGAACGGTGATTCCAGAAGATGGTTTTACGGACGAGACCAATTATAATAATGTATGGGGTGATGGTACGATTCCTTTGTTTGGCGATAAGGACTATCTCTCAGGTACAGGTGACACGCATGAGGAACTCAGAGTATATTTCCCGTTGAAGCATAACACGGTGCTTGTACGCTTCATTCTTGGAGTGAGCAGCGATGTAGATGCTATCAGAACCATTAAACTTACAAGTCTGAAGATATATAAGAGCATAGGCTTGGGAGTAGATGAAAAGCCTACCTTTGACAAGACAGTTGAGGCATCGGTGATAGCTTCGGCTACTCCAACTGCTCCTGATGATGAACTTACAGCCTTAGGACGTGAGTATGTTAGGTTTCATGTGAATCCTAATTCCGCAGAACTCTTTGAGACTGTTGATGATAAAGAGGTTGAGAAAGAATGGCTCAGAACTGTATTGATAGTTGCTGAGTATGATGTATATGATAAGAATGGTCAGATTACTCGAAGGGGTTGTACTGCCCAGAATACCCTCGCACTTGGTTTCACGTCTAAGGAAAAGGGTAAGTATTTTGACATATATGCTACCGTAAAGCCAGATTTCCTCTACGTACTCAGCGACGGAGATAAGGAAATGGCGGATGTGGTGCTGAGGTAAGAAAGTGAAGAGTGAAAAGTGAAGAGTGAAGAATTTAAGTTACAATAACCACTAATCTTTAATCCATTAAACTCTAACCCAAAATCACTAAACCCTAATCTCTAAACTCTAATCACTAAACTCCAACCTTTAACCTTTAAACCCAAATTTTCCCCTTTCGGGGTTCATAACTTGAAAGATCTAATGAAATGAATATAAACTCACAACATAACACTGAAGATATGAATAAGATACAACGACATATTCGCACGATAATGATATTCCTCTGCCTAACTATAGGGTGGGGTAATGCCTATGCTGATACTTGGGACGGAGCTATTGCTTCAAAATTTGCAGGTGGTACGGGTACAAAGGCTGATCCGTATATCATTTCTACTGCCGCAGAATTAGCATATTTCGGTAATAATTATGGTAGTGAATCATACAAATCTTGTTATTATAAGATTACCGCGGATATCAACCTCGGAGATCGAGAATGGACATACCATTCAAAGACCTTTGGTGGTCATATTATTGGTGACAAGGGGGGGGGAATAAAGCCTGTTATCAGTAACTATGTCATTAATGTTCAAAATAATGGTAATGGCTATGGCTTGATTGGAGCTGCCGTTGGTACTGAAATAAGGAATGTCAAGGTCGCTAATGTAGTGGTGAACTTTGCTAGCAGCATTTCCAGTACTCCAAAGATAGGTGCGCTTGTTGGTCATCTTACTGGTAGATCTGTGGTAGAGAATTGCTCTGCTACAAATGTTATTGTCAATGTGGGTACTTCTAATAGTTCGCTATACTGTGGTGGTCTTATTGGCAGAATCGGCGACGGGGCTTACTCTGTCGTTAGAAACTGTTCGGTGAATGGATATACGAATACTTTCGGTGGTACTATCAATAATGGTAGATATGGTGCTTTGGTCGGTAGTGCAGAGAGTGTGTCGTTGATTGAAGACTGTAGCACAGAGAATGTGAAATTCAAAACCACCTATTGGCTTGCCGCATGTAATCTCTCTGGCTTGGTGGGTAGTGCATGTGGAACAGATGCCAACAACTATGTCGTGATAACCCGATGTTCCGCGACGACTGTCGAATATGAGCTTGATGGTGAGATAAGGAAGAAACTTGCCGTTGGCAGTATATTGGGTTGGGCTGATAAATGGGTTGATGTCAATGGCTGTAAGGCAACCGGTGTTGATGTCCAAATATCGGGGAATATTACCGAGGGAACAGGTGATAGTGATGAAATCAGACTTGGCGGCATAGTTGGCAAACTGGGTTCAAATGGTGCCAATTGCAGGCTGACCGACTGCCTGCTATATGGTACGAACTACATCGGTCAGAAAAAAGAGAATATGCCAGCTAATAGGACATACGTGCAAAACGTATATCTGTATGTGGGTGGTATTGTTGCTGTTACGGGTTCTCAGTCTTCTTCTGCCAAGATGATAATAGATAACTGTGTGGCATACTGCGACTTTGATTTCAGTGCTTATGAACCGAATTCGAAATACAATTTCAAAGGAAATAATTTTGTTATTGGTGGTGTTATCGGCAGATTGTTTAAGCCTTATTATATACCGAAGGTACTGTATTTCAGCGGTAAGATAAAGGCTCCATATTCTATGGTCGGTCCTCTTGTCGGAACATTCCTAAACGACAAGAGCAAAAGTGCCTTTATATATGATGACTATTCAGGAGAGAATATAAACAGTAGCGTAGCTAAGGATTTCAGTAAGTGGTACTATGGCGACTATCAGTTGTGGCTCACTTCAGGTCTCATAAATTCTGGAAAGACTAGGAATGGTGGTTATACAACTGAGGGCTATGCAACCATAGGCGATGTAAGTGATTGGCAAGGAAATAAGATCGGTACTGCCAATAAATCTTCAAAGACAATATTGCCATATATCTCCGAGGGTGATGATGCTGATATGTCAATCAATCCGAAATTTAATGCTGGTGGTACTAGTTATCCTGCTTATTATATGTACTATGCTCAGGGTGTGAACCGTGGTAGCTATCAGGGCAATATCAACACCGTAATTGCAGCCTTGCGTGATGGTACTAACCATCCTATGTGGAATGTGGATGCCGGTAAGATAGTCTTGAAAGAGTTTAAGGCTACGGAGAAAATGAAGGCAACCGATGCCTTCATGTCCGTACTCACCGTTATGAACGAGGATGGTTCGGCTGCACCTTCTGGATATACATACGATTGGAAAATTAATGGCTCAACTGTGGGTACACTTGCAGAAATCGAGGTTGAGAGGGGGTTGCAACCTAAGACTGCAACTGTGTATGTCTATGATGGTAGTATGATTATCGGAACCTGTACCGTAACCATACCACGAAAGGAATGGTTTGATGTAGGATCGTTGGCAAGCAAACCTGCTGTGTTGAATGACGTATATCAGCTTTCAACGGCAAACGACCTTGCATGGATGTGCTATCACGTATACACGACAGGTGGCAAGAACACAGAGCACTATGTTCTTACGGCTGATATTGATCTTGATGGGGCATGGTGGACGCCTATGAATGGAATGGAGGAATGGCTTGGTGGTTCGTTTGCCGGAGTATTCGATGGAAAGTCGCATACTATCAGTAATATTAAAATAGACTGGGACGTAAGTCTTGGTAGTGCAGCTAATTTTGGGTTGTTCTCTATAATTGAAGGTGTTTCCAACAATCAGTGGGCTGTGGTTAGAAACTTGGTTATTGACAAAGCTTCCGTTACCAAGGAGACAAACTTGATTTTGTGTGGATACAGGTATGTTGGCGTACTTGCTGGCAATATAAAACAATATTCTCAGATTGAGAATGTTATCGTGCGTAACTCTGTCATTCGCTCTTCTAATTCAGCGAGTGCTCAAAACAGTGTTGTCCTCCTATTTGGAGGTTTGTCTGGAAAGATAAACGACAACAACGATAAATATCGTTTCCTGAATATCTCTACCGATGTTAATATCAACCTTACAGGCATCAATGTCAATACTGCGGCGAATATCGCTGCAGGCGGAATGGTAGGTCAGTGGCAGAGCAACGCAAAGACGTGCGTTACCAATGTCTATACACTTGGTAGTATCACCGCGCCGTCAGGACCTACAAATATAGGCTCTGTGTTTGGTAAGAATATTAGTATTAATGATGCAACAGCCGCAACCATCTTTTACGTGAATTCTGCTGCCCAGAATGTCGGTACGCAGAAATCATTGGCTGAATATTCTAATACATTCCTTGAGACTGCCAACGCGGTGGTAAAGGTAAGAGAGGAGTTATATCCATGGGAATATAGGCTGACACCAGGCTATGACTTTTCACGCCTGAAGATGACCATCAATGATAATGATGCCACAAAACGACGTTTCGCTATGCATGAACTGGGTATTGTGGGTTTGGATGTTGACTTATATACATACAAATGGATTCCAAATGGAGTAGAAATAGATAATACTACAGGATCTACATGTAAGGTTAAGCCAATAGTTCCTGGAGATGATGTGTCTCTTTCTGTTGAGGTATATGATGGAGAAACGAAGGTTGCAACCATAGCTGCTCCTGTGCCTACTGCAATATTTGGAGGTGAGGGAACATCAAATAGTCCTTACCTTATTGGATGTGAGGAGGAGCTTCGTATGCTTTCATACCTCAGTAATCAGATTGGTTCTTACGAATACAAAGGTAAGACAACCGCAGATTACAATCAGGCATATTATATACTTGACGACAACGTGGATATGACAGGTGTCGCCGACTTCACACCTATTGGTTCTATAAAGGACAACTATCTGGCAGAAAACTGTTTCCGTGGTCATTTCGATGGAAAGGGATTAGCCATAAGGAATGTTAAAATAGGCTGGTTGGCAGGTGATGTCAATGCCGAGGTCAATCGTGTATGGGGACTATTTGGAGCTGTTCAGGGTGTTAGCGATTCACAAAAGGCTGTCATACAGAATCTTATTATTGAGAATGCAACGCTCACCCATAGGATCGGTAATACATCTTTCTATTATGATAATGGTACATCAGGCAATGCCAATAACTGCTATGTAGGTGTATTGGCTGGTATCGTTGGTGCAAATACCACGATTCAGAATATAGAGGTGTCTGGTTGTAGCATTACCGATGTAGGTTCTTCTTCATACAATATAGCCGATCATACTCTTTCCGTAGGCGGTATTGTCGGACATGCGCAGTATTCATTCTCTGCCGATGGCGATATGAATTCGTCAACGGTAATCCGTCTTTTGTCATCAGATTGTAATATAACTATAAAAAGTGCTGCGTTCAATAATCCTTCCACACGAGATAACACGAAGGAATACAAGGTAAATGTCGCTGGTATCATTGGCTCTATGAAATCTACTGGTGCTTCTGCTACTATGCCATGGCCGAGCTGTACCTATTACACAGGTAAGATGGATGTCATCGGTCTGGGTATGGTTAGTCCTGTATTCTCATGTGCAATATTTAATGGAAATACCAATGTGAATTACGATTATTATTGTAATCTATATGTTGGTAGGGTAAATAGATCTGATTCCGACCCTGTTAGTTCCATCTATTATGGCAACTATCAGATAAATTATAATAATGATTTAAAGTCAATAACAAATGCCTATCCTGCTCAGGATAATAACGATGATCATCGTAATCCTTGTGATATGAATGCGAGGACAATAGTGTCGCATTCTTATACTACTGGCTTATTTTTGACTAATTGGCATCATAATAAAAAGTTTGAGAACTATTATTATCAGGGTGTTAATTATGGTACATATATTAACTCCTCAAATGAGTCTGCTTTAATCTCTGCATTTAATGATGGAAGAAATAATGCAAGCAACAATTCTGATATTATTTCATTTGGATTCTCATTTGATGATAAGGGAAAACTGCATCTTAGGGAGGCATTTGATATCACGTTTACTGACAATTATCCAGGTGATGCGTCAAAACTTACGCATACCCTTACCGTGTCAAATAAGTATGGTGATGCGGGCTTGAATTATAAATGGTATAATAACGAAGTGCAAAAAACATATAGTAATGTTCAGGACATTCCTCTTGGCGTAACTCCACAGCTTGTCTATGTTGAGGTATATCGTGGTGACGTGCTGAAATATACTACCGATGTCATTGCACTTCCTCGTGGATATTCATTATCTGCTGATTATGAACCAAAGTACACGTTTGAAGGCACTTATACTGTGACTCCAAATGCAGCTTTCACAGCTGGTAATTATTCTTTCAATTATAAATGGGTGAAGGAAGATGTTCCAGAAACAATTCTGTCAGAGACTAATACACTCTCTACTGAAGATGCATCAGCTGTATATTATTGTACTATAACTGGAACTGATACGAAGTGGAGCGAGTTTGTTTCTGCTCATAAGGATGATGACAGATATAAGAGTATGAACCTCTCTAACAAATATGAGATGACATTAGAACTGGAGTTGGAAGTTAAGTATATTCCAACTGTAGTGGTATATCTGCATCCGAAAGATAAGGAGACGATAAACGGCACGGAATATAATGCTGGTAATGATTCTAACGATGGAAAGACTGATCAAACCCCTGTTAGAACTTGGCAAAAGGCATATAGTCTCCTTAAAGAGACTGGAACATGGGATGAGAATATTATTGTCTTGATTGGAACGAGTAGTGCGGAATCTACATGTAAATACGATAGGGGATTCTCCATTACGACAAGTCTTCAATCAAATAGTCCGTCTGAGTCGTATGATGACTGGAAGGCAAAAGTTGATGACTCTCACCTTGCAAAGAATGCAACCATTACAGGACAGTATATAAAGAAGAATCCTGTAACAGGCTTGTATGAAGACGTAGATTATAAGGGTACAATTCAGGCCTATGATGATGGTGATACAAAGGGATATATTGGGCTTTTTGGCGATACACGTTTTGAGAATATTACATTTCACCATGTAAGTACTAGTCACTCAAGCTATATATTCTGTCAATATCATAACTTGGAGATGGGCAAGGGTGTACGTATGACTGGATTCACGGCTAATGCCCCTGGTTATGGTACTATTGATGGTGCATGGACTTCTTCATTCCAGATTTACGGTGGCCTGAATAATGATGCACGTTTCCGTCATGGTGGGACCATTATGGATAAGACTATTATGGCAAAAATGAATGCTGCAATGCCTCATGGCGAGAAAGGTTTCACCATTACGCTGAAGTCAGGTCATTATTCTTGTGTTTCTGTTGCTGGGCGACAGTCAAATTCTGATTTGAATGGTTTGATGGGTACGCCTGATATGCCAGTCAAGTGTACCATTACAGTTGATATAGATAGGGATTTCAACGATCGTGAAGGGAATAAGAATGGGGCTGATTATGATTGTGGTATCATAATGGCAGGTGGCCATGAGGGCGCAATGTATTTTGATTCGGATATTATCATCAAGAGCGGTCATGTGGCTCGCGTAGTAAATGGTTCTCTTGGTAATAAGGAAAAATCTTATTACAATTATGGAAGTACTACTAAATATTTCCCTGCCAATACCTATATGGGGCGAGCAAATATTCTTATTGATCCAAGAGATAAAGATGGAAAAATAGACAATTCGAAAGTGATTATCACGGAGCTTTATGGTGGTAGTACCGGACGAGGCTTCTTGGCGAATAATACCATAGATAACCCATTCTATGGATATAGTACTGTGACAATCAATGGCGGAACTTTCAAGGTACTTCCTGAGAGTAATAAGACGAACCCACTGGTTCTTTGTGGAATATATGGTGCTGGTGCTGGTGGTTACAACGGTATAGGTGATGATGTACATCATACAAAAGATAAGCGCATCGCTTATTGGAATGGTAATCAAATCCTTTTTGACGAATATGATATAGCAAAGGATCATCTTGTCTCAGCCAAATGCTATAATGAGGATGGTTCATATACAACTATTGATCCTACGATGACAAACACGACGATTGTCATTAATGATGGTGTCTTTGGTGCTTCTGGCGATGGAAATTCGATAGATGGCATTTATGCAGGTGGTAGTGGATATATGAGTCCTGGACTGTTTTATGCAGATAAGGTGATACCAAGTACAACTGCTGGTAATGTATATGGTAAGACAGGTAAGACTATATCTTCTTTGACTATCAATGGTGGTACTTTCTATTGTAAGCATGGTATCTTTGCCGGTGGTAGAGGTACAGATGAATACTATTCAAATAAAGATATGGGACACCCAAGCAATTATGTATATGGTATTGCGGATTCGAAACATTCTGACTATGATGCTTTGGGGCAAACCTACGGCAATATTGATTTGACAATAAATAGTGGAACATTTAATTGCAACATCTTTGGTGGTGGCTATGGTGCTGCTGATGCAAAACTGTATGGTACAAGTACCTATACAACTCTTAGTGAAATGGGACGAGTATATGGTAAGACTACTCTTACTATAGGTGTAAAAGAAGGTGGCAGTACAGTGATTAATGGTTCTGTATATGGTGGTGGTGATATGGCAGTTGTGGATAATGGCACTTCTGACGCTACCAATCTTATCATTAAGGATAATGTCGTTATCAATGGTAATGTATTTGCTTCTGGTAACGGACGTAGATACAAGCAGAATCCTACGGACGAAGAGTCTCTCTCACCAAACTATACATATACTCGTACTGCGGGTGTGGTAGGCCTGGTTAAGGGTAATGCTAATCTTAATATATCTGGCAACACACAGATTCATGGTAATATCTATGGTGGTGGTGCATACGCTTCTACGGATGGAAATGCTTCTATGACGCTTAATGGAACTACCTTGTATTATGGAGAAAATGATGATCATTCGCAGAAGTCTGGTAATATCTATGGTGGTGGACTTGGTTATCTTGATACCGATAATACCTCTGCTAATATAAGTGGAAATACATACATTAAGCTTGACAAGGTTGACTATGATGTAGAAGGGGATGTTGTGAATCCTGCTAAATACTATGTATATGGCGGTGGAAGAACTGTAAGTGAGGTTAGTGGTAAGGCTGAAGTCATTTTGAACTATTGTAAGACAGCAGGTCAGGTTACTGTCTATGGCGGTGGCGATGGTGAGAATACCTCTGTTAGTAATGCTTATGTCACAGTCAATGAATTCCTGACAGAAGAAGTTGTAAATGAAGCAACTAAGCACTATGGTTTTGCTTCTGTCTATGGCGGTGGTAATGCTGGACGTGTATCAGGTAAGACGAGTGTTGCCTTGAATGGTGGTCAGATCTTCGGTGACGTATTCGGTGGCGGTAATGTCGCTCCTGTCGGTACTGAATATCCAACCTCTGGTTCTGAAGATGATAAGGAACTCTATCTTCTGCAATATGCTTCCCTGTATGGTACCGAGATTTCAATGCAAGGTGTTGGACCTTCCATCTATGGTAATGTATATGGTGGTGGTAATAAGGCTAATGTATATGGTAATGCAACGGTGAGTCTGTCTAAGGGTGCGTATGCAGGAGATATATTTGGTGGTGGTAATGGTTATATCAATGGAAGTACTATCGATTATGCCAATATCTATGGCTCTACCAATGTATATGTTAATGGTGCTACCGTGATATGGAATAAGAGGTGGAATCCATCAACTCACACACTTGATGAGTGGAATGGTTCTTATGCTGAAGATAATGATTTCGTAGTTGCTCCAACTACAGAGCATCCATATCCTGTGTTCAAAAGCAACCATAACATCTATGGTGGTGGAAACAATGCTTGTAGGTTGTTCCCTGTTTGCGACGATGATACAAAGTCGGGTGTCGCTGTGGTTGATGTAGCAAAGGGATTCTGTGATGTTGATGTCCTATCTTCCGATATTTGGAAGGATGCCTATAATGATGGCAAGAACCCTCACTTCTATGTGTTTGGTGGTGGCTATGGTGCACACACCTCTGTTGGCTCTACCAAGGTGAATGTGGGTGTGAACGATGCGGCTCCAGAGGGCGCTACCACGGATATACAGCTTGCGAAACCAACCGAACTCAGTCTTAATTCAAAGTCAATGGCTCCTCGAAAGAGAATATCTACTGGCGAGGGTACTGATGATGCAACTATTGGTGTGTATGACAACAGCTTTGGTATTCCTGGCTTCACCGTCCTTGGCGTAATCGGTGGCGGCTATGCAGGTCTCGTTGAGCAGAACACTGACGTTAAGGTTGGTGGCAATACCTATATGCACCGTGTATTTGGTGGCGGATATGGTCAGTTGAAGGCTTATACCGATCTCACTAACGATGAGATATTTACAGGTACTGGTAAGACACGCGCGAACCTTGGCGAGGTAGGCGGTAATGCTACCGTTCTTACTGATGGTGGCTATATCTATGGTGATATCTTCGGTGGCGGTGCAGGTGTAGAGTCTGATAAACTTGGTGGCAGCACATACACCGATTTCACGGACATGGGACGTGTTCATGGCACTACCTCTGTCACAATCTCAGGAAAGACGCAGGTCTTTGGCAATGTGTATGGCGGTGGCGACGTGGCTAACGTGGGCGAGGTATCAGCTTCTCTTCCAAGTGAAACACCATATAGTAGATCTATCTTTGATGTGCAAGATATGTTTATCCCCCGTTTGAGATACGAATATGGTAATGCTCAGTCGTTCGTCAATATCATTGGCGGTGACATCTTTGGAATGGTATTTGCCGGAGGTAATGGCCGTATGAATTCCGAGGCTTCTGACTATAGAAAGCTTGGTCGTGTAGAGGGTAATACCATTGTGCATGTAGCTGATAGTACGTTGGCTGATGGCAGTACTCTTGTGCCAACAATCTGGAACCGTATCTTTGGCGGCTGTTCATACGGCACGGTGCATGGCAGTACCTTCGTTCATATAGAGGGTGGAAAACTTGGCTATAACATCTTTGGTGGTGGCTCTGGTGATGCTGCTGGTGATACTCCTGAGTCACAGACTAATGGATCTTATGCCAATATCGATGGTAACACCACAGTCAAGATTGACGGTGGCACATGGCTATGGAATCAGATGGCTGACACACAAGGTAATATCGTGGTGTGGAAGGATGCAACACAGGTCGTTGTAAGCGATGTTGCTGAGCTGAGAAGCATGACCGCAGAAAAGTTCATGGGTATAGTATCGAAATATGTTGATTCACGATTCTACACCATTGATGCGAGTGGTAAGTGTAACTTTGCCATAAACCACAATATCTATGGTGGTGGTAAGGATGCTTGTAATGTTGCGGGTACGGCTAAGATCACTATCAATCACTCTCCTCTTGCAAGGTTGACCGATGATAGGGGCAATAGCATCAATATGCTTGATGAGACTACCGTTGGCGGATTGTGCTGGTATGCTTCAATAAGCAACACCGCTAATCCTCAGTTCTCTGTGTTTGGCGGTGGCTGGGGTATTAATACCAAGGTCGGCGAGACGGATGTATATGTAGGACCTGGTGCACGATTCAATGAAACAGGTGAAAAGCTGCTCCTGAAGCCATACGATGATAAGGTGCCTGGTACCTACCTGAAATATGATGCTGCTAATCCTGAGAATAATAAGAAGTTTTACTTTGATATCGCTCCTCCTGGAGATACAGGTAAGGAACCTTATGCCTATATGAACGATGACATCTCGGAGTATGTCATATTTGAGAATGCACTCCTTGATGATTTCAATTCGGTTACTCCAGAGGAAAGAATCAGAGTGTATGGTAGTGTAGATGGTGGCGATACAGATACGCATACCTTCCTACGTTATCGTGCGAGCCGACTTGCTATGTCGCTCGGTCTCCCTACTTGCGCATTCATGGATATTCATGGTGGTGGTTTCTCTGGATATGTTACAGGCAATACAAAGGTTGTGACCGACTGTCAGCTTGCTTGCCGTAATGTGTTCGGTGGTGGCCTTGGTTCTCTGCCTGCCGATCCGAAAGGTAATGAAACCTATGGTGAGGTAGGAGGTGACACGCACGTTTCCTTGCATTCAGGCTTCATCTCTCTCAATGTGTTTGGTGGAGGTGCTGGTGTCGAGTCTTACTATGACGATAAAGAAAAAGAGTACATTGACTTCCCGAATATCGCTCGCGTAAAGGGAAAGACGAATGTTGAAGTATGGGGTGAACCTATTGCTATGGCATCAGAAATTCCTAATCTTGATGGTGAGGGCTATCAGACTTACGACAAGGAACGTGTACTCATATTCGGAAGTGTATATGGTGGTGGCGACGTCGCTAATGTTGGAACTGTAGCGAAAGGCGCGGCTGTCCTTAATTCAGAAAGTACGGATTTCACCACAACCGTATCTGTTTATGGTGGAGGTATCTTCTCTTCTGTATTTGCTGGTGGCAATGGACGTACTACGGATAAATGTAAGGACTATACTAAGCTTGGTGCAGTCTATGGCAATACTCGCTTATTTGTGGATAATACAACGGAGAGGTATCCGTATGTGGATGGTATTCCAGCATTGGAGAAACCTGTAGTCCCTTACCTCTGGAACCGAATCTATGGCGGTTGCGAGAATGGCACTGTATATGGCAATACCTTTGTGGATATCAATGGTGGCTATCTCGTTCATAACGTCTTTGGTGGTGGATATGGTAATGTTGATTCGCTTGAGGTGAATGGTGTTATGACCCCCGATCCTAATGGAATCACTTCTGCTGATGTCACAGGTAATACCAATATCGTGGTAAGGAATGGTGAGATGAAAGTGAACTCTCTCTGGAATCCTGACAAACGTACCTGGGGAGAAGCTCCAGTAGTAAACAGGAATGGTGAGATGTTGATTTACTCTCCTCAGTATGAGCCTGCTCTCAAGAAGTTTACCATCAACCATAATATCTATGCTGGTGGTCGTAGGGCATGTGTCGTTGGCGGTAGTACTTATCTCACTATGACGAGGGGACTGATTCCAAGAAGTCTTCAGGTACTATCTGGTATCGAATATGAGGATGAAGGTGGCTTCTTCACTACCAAGGAGTGGGAGGAAGTATATCATAAGGTAGGCTCACCACACTTCTGCGTATTTGGTGGCGGCTATGGTGAGAATACCGTGATTGAAAATAATACATATCTCAATATTGAGCTTGCTAAGGGAGAGGTTGAAGTTGAGTATGCAGCTGAGATACATGATGAAGCAGAGCTTCATTCGCATTTCTATTCATCTCAGTGTGTCATGGATGTCATCGGTGGAGGATATTCAGGCATAGTAAGGGGAACTACAAATGTTACTGTCGGAGGTGAGACATTCCTTCGTCGTGTGTTCGGTGGTGGCTTCTATGCCCCTGTGGGAGCTACTAATGTCAATATCAAATCTATTGACTGTAATGACATCTTCGGTGGTGGCCTCATGGGTGATGTGGGCTTCACGGATGCAACAAACTATAGCACCTACCTCAAGGATAATCCCGACAATAGAGGTAAAGTGACCATTAACATCGGTACGGACAAGGATGGTAGTGGCAATTACAATACAGGCAAATCCATCTACGTCCATTGTGATGTATATGGTGGTAATGATGTGTCTGGTGATATTCTGAAAAAGAGCGTTCTCAACATCTCCGCAGGTCATGTGTTTGGCAATGTTTATGGTGCAGGTAATGGTGACTATCTCTATGCCATAGGTAGAAACAAGGAGAAATCCGTGACTGTAAACGAGTATTACAAGCAGGGTAAGAATACCTACGACCTTGTATATACTGTTCCTATGCGCAGCTTCATGCCAGGCTTCTCTGCCTCTACGGCGGCACAGCGAATGGTGAACTGCAGTTCATATCGTCCAAAGGTGCAAAATGTGGAGATTAATCTTAATGGTACTGATCCTACCCACCCTCTTGAGCTTGGCGGAGTGTATGGTGGAGGTAACTCTGCCACTGTGAGCAGTCTCAATGGCAGCAAGCCTACCGTAGTGTTCAATTTCGGCAGTAACCTTAATATCATGAATGTCTTTATGGGCTGTGATGGTGAAGATATGTTTGATGGTACAGAGAAATACCGTAAGGCATACGAGGATCTTAACTCCCTGCATCTTGAAGATGAGATTGACTGGGTGAACAATCCGGGCAACCATGCTATCACATTGCAGTATCTTCCTGTATCTCACGAGAACAGACCGAAAATTTATGAAACTCTTCTCGATCTGTACTTCCAACCTGTGGAAATGGAAATACAGCCTACTGTGAACTGGGCAAATGATATGACCAACGTTACTATCGGCTCTTTCTTCTGTGGTGGCAATCGCGGAAGTATGAACGTAGAACCTGATAATAATGGTAAAATTGTAGAATACAATTTCCCTGCAAATCTTGTCATCACGGATAAGATCGTTGGTGGCTGTAACAGAGCCAACTATAGAATGCCAAACTCTGGTGTTCTTCATAAGGGCGGCTATCTGCTTGGTGAGCGTGGAAAGAATGCTATCGACCTTACCGTTCGTTGTCAGTTCGATCCTCATGAAACCGTTGATGAGGTATCTACCCTCAAGGAGGGTGGTAACGTGTATGGTGGTTGCTACACATCAGGTACTATTGCAGGTGACGTACATATCGACGTAAGGTCTGATATGCTTGCAAAGCTCACTTCTGCTGAACTTAAAACAGTTAAGGATAATGACATGGCCGTATGTAATGTGTATGGTGCGGGATATGGTAGCCTGGCATACGTTCGTGGCAACACCTTGGTTGAGTTTGGCAAGAACATAGGCAAGAACTACTATTCTGCAACAAGCATTGATACTGTGAAGCATAGTTCTACCGTGAACTCAATCTACGGTGGCGGACAGCAGGGTAGTGTTATTGGCAACTCAAAGGTTATCGTCTATAATGGTCATGTGGCATCTTCCGTATGCGGTGGCTCTTACTCTGGTTTGATGTGGGGCAATACCAATGTGCTTGTTGGTAAGCCTGACTATTACGAGGTGAAGACGAGCGGTACCTACAATCTCCAGCGTACCGATAAGTGGAACAGCGAAGAGAAGAATGAGGATGCTACTGACGTAGTGAAGAAGTCTATAAGTCTTCTGAAGGGCGATATCATCTCCCAAGAGGTGTATGATGCTATAGAAGCTATAAGCGAAACCCCTATAACATCAGCCTTTACTTCAGCCTCTGTTTCATCAGACCTAAGCTGGAATGACATCGACATAAGGATTGATGAGGCTGTGTATGGTGGTGGTTATGCACTTTCATCTGGATCTTCAGTTGCGGCAGGTTCATATACCGTGAGAAAGTTTGATGCCGAGGAGAATCTTGATGAATTCTTTAAGGCAGAAGATCTTGCAGCCCTCGGTGCTAATGGAACCAAAGGCTACGGCGGTAATACAACCTTGCTTGTATGGGATGCTCCTACAAGTGGTAGTCACACTACCGATCATATCTCTATTTCTTCTCAGACAATGACTGAGAAAACAGACCTCAAGGCTACTGATGATATCTTTGGATATTACTATCAGACAGCGGAAGGTAAATATAAGTATATCTATAAGGAAGGCTATCACGTTACATCTACAAGTGCCTTCTCTGATGCCTTGACAAAGGATGGGAAGATTATGATCTTCGACTATCACGGCGATGGCGGTATGTACGGTGACGGACACCTCTCATTCGCTGAGGGATTCCGTAGTGGTGAGCTGTATGGCTATGGTTTTGCAGGCAAAACACCTGACAATGCGAAGATTATGAACACCTTCCAGCGTATGGATATGCTTCGCATTACCGACTGTGCTGTGATGTTGCTCGGTGCACGTGACTATAACATGAGCGAGATTTCTACAACTCCTTATTCAATAGCACGTGTAGGTGAGATTCAGATGGTGGCTCAGAATGTGACTAACCGTACAGATGGCGCTTTGGCTGCTGTTACGGCAAAGCGTTCACGCAACTATGTCGGTCTCTCTAACAACATCCACTATCTCGGTGCTATCTACTCAAATGTGGCATTTACTGATGACTATCGCGCTGCTAACGGTGCAAAGACTACAAGTAGTCCTTCATATTTAGCTGTTAAGCAGTCATATATTGATAATCGCAATAGTGAAGGGGAAGAGCATCCTAATTCGGAGGATTTCTTCAAGCGTAATGATGGTACTGCTGCGAATATGATAGGTGTTGCCTCTGGTTATTCCTTGAAGGTTCAGAATATCAAGAATGTTGCAGGTACTGAGAAGATTTTCTATGGTCCATTGGTTGGTGTCGTCGAAATCTCGCTCATCAACGTGCGTGATGACGAGGGAGGCGGATATGTGTATGCCAAGAACATACATACTCGCAAGCCTTCTACTCATGCCAAGGAAATCTCATCTCGCAGGAAAGCCCTCTCTACGAATGCTCCTGATGTGGAGGGTGATGAGGACTTCCTCCAGACATCTGGCAACTTCGTGTTCCCATACGATGAAGAAAAGGGTAGATACGTCGTTGACGACTGTTTCAATCACGGATATGACCAACAGGCTACACTCACCGAAAAGGATGACATCCACTACTGGTATGTCACAGGTCAGCATTACTACTATAACACCACTATCACGGGTTATACCTATGATAGTTCTGCCGATCCTTACAAGCAGTTTAACTCATTTAATGAGGATGCCCTTATGAATCTTGCGGGGACACCTGCTGGATCTACGGTTAAGCTCATGAAGGTGACATGGAGAAGTGCGCACAAGGATGGGTATGAGTGTGACATTGAGCATCGAAATACGGATTCTGAATGTACTGAGGCCTATCAGAAGTATCAGTTAGTGATAGGTGCTGTATCTGACACAACAAAATATAATGGTCTGTACGATTACTCTGCAACTACACCAGAGAAAAATGCATATTGTGTTGATGTACCGTTCGGCACTTCAACGGTTGAACAGGTATTCAAGGGCACTACCGATAAGGAAGATGCTAACATAGTGCTTCAGCTTGTTGATAAGGCCAACAACTCTGGTACTGAGTACTATAATGCTCACATGGCAGAGCCATGTAAGGCTACTATTGACCTTCAGACGATAGTGGGTGGCGTGCCATACACATACACCATTTACCTCACTATCAACTACGTTCAGGGACCTGACGTAACGGGTAAGGTGAAGGTGGAGAACTGCGCATTGCCGGGTGAGATGATTGAGATCAACAAGGGTAGTATCGAGATAGCTGCTGACCATAGTATGGCTCAGTATGCTACCATTTATCGCTTTGGTCCTCGTGAAAAGGATGCTTATGGTAATTGGCATTTCAAGAAGGACGACAAGAATAATGAGATCTACTACACTTACGAGGTCGGCAATCCTTACCAGGCTGAGAATGGTACTGAGAATACCACTTCCGAGATTCTCTCTGGCGTTGTGTTCGACGATAGTAACACCACGAACCCATGTATCCGTGTACCTGCCTATTACTTCATGAATGGCTACGGCGTGCAGTATTGCTTCAAGGTCTATGGTCTTGATGAGGTATTCGCCGTTCCTATGGATGATGACAGTAAGCTCTTGGTTCATAACTATCATCGCATGGAGCCTCGTCGTTCAGGTGGTGGTATCTTCGAGGGTGACAGAGAGCTTGATTTGCATCTTGACCTTGCAGCTAAACGTGCAGCGGCTGGTGAGCAGTCAGAGCCTCGCATCTACATTGAGGATGCTATCGACCTCAGGAAGTTCGCATCATTCATCAATGCCAAGACTAATGATGCAGCGGATCCTGGTTCAAAGAATGACTGTGGTGCTAATATGCAGTTCTTCTTACAGGATAATATCACCGCGGCTTCTGACTATGCTGCTCCTGAGTGTTTCAAGGGTACGCTACATGGTGATGGTCATGCTATAAGTGGAATTGATAACGCTATGCCTCTCTTCAAGACTCTTGGTTCTGGGGCAAATATCCATAACCTCGGTCTTGTAAGCGGTAAGATTGTGGGTGGCACACCTTCTAACAAGAATGAAAGTCTGCATTGTTGTTATGAATATGGCCAGAACACCGTATATCGCATGGACGGAACGGCTGTCAGAACCTATACCAAGGATGACTGGCGATATGGTAAGGTGGCATACGAACTTAACCAGTACTATCTGAATAAGCGTTATGTAGATGCTGACGAAAGTCATGAGAGTGCTTCTGACTATGTAGAGAAATACTATGAAAATGGTGACTATCTCTATGCGGGCTATGCTTACGATAACCATTTCGAAGGCTCTGAGTTCATTCGTGACTCATACCTGCCTAACTATGGATATGCAATAACCAGTCATGATGTGACTCACCCTGTTGACGAGAGTCGCGCCGTAAAGGATGGAGATGGAAACGTAACTCATTACGAACCACTCTTCAACGATAACCTTGTTGATATGAATAGGTTGAAGAATGACTATTTCTTCTTCGGCCAGATTCTTGATGCAGAAACAAAGAATAGGGATGAGGCTGTATTGAACTACACCCTCCCTGCTCCGAGAGCTATTAACGAGGAAAGCGATGCCTACAATCTCGTTGCGGACATGACCAACCGCATCTATCGTGCAGGTGGATATTATGGTAGCAAGAATAACAATGGCTTCTACTATAACTCTGATGCCTATGTCCACGACAACGGCATTACTGCCATTGACTTCTATGGCTATGACACTAATGGTCAGAACTATACCGAAGGCGTGGAGAGTGGCGGCAACATATCAAGTGCTACTGGTACTGGTATGAACTACTATTATCCTGTCTCCGACTATGGCATGAGCTCAATAGAGCTGGCAGATGGCGTTACACGCAATCTTCTTCTCTATGCTCGTACTGTAACTGACCGTTCAGGCATTCTCGCTAAGTTCAACTATACTGATGCCGTTGGTGAGACTGAGGCTACGCCTGAGTCTGACATCAGGGCTCATGTAATTGATCTTGCTGCTACACCTACTACCGAGTTCCTGCATCTTGTTGAGCGCTCAGTTGATAACAAGAATAGTGAGGGTGGCGATTGCTTCAATAATGACTTCAACTGTCCTATCGCGTTCACCGTTCACAATCGTGCTTGGTACACTCGTATGCCTCGTTACTATGCGGCAAGCAAGAACGATGCTTGGGAAGGTATCTCATTGCCATTCTCTGTGAATAGGGTAGAGGCAAGCTTCAATGGCGAGCTCTCTCATTTCTATGGTAATGCCGATGCTGATCATGCTGCTAATGAGAAAACGGATGCGAACAATACAAACGTAGGTCATGAGTACTGGCTGCGTGGTTTTATTGATGCCGATGCTTCTGCTGAGGTTGTCAAGGCTACGTTCAGTCGTCCTGGCTCTGCCGAGGGATTGTTCGCGGGTGGTACTCTTACAGGCAATTACAAGTACTTCAACTCTCATTTCTCTGATGTCTATGGCGCTATCTATGGCGATTATAGCATCTATGAAAAAGAGCGCGACTTCACAGGCTACTATTTCCAGCAGTCTTACGTGCCTTACATCATAAGCTTCCCTGGTGCTTCCTTCAAGGAGTTCGACCTCTCTGGCGGTTTCAATGAAGCCCTCAGTCTTGGTAGTCACGGTGCTTGGGATGCTGTCAGCGATACACATGGATTCTCATTCGTTGAGAAGGCTATGCAGCCTCAGAAGATCACTTTCTCTTGGTATGGTGACAATAGTAAGGTTACTGGTCTTAGTGATGCTAATGCAAACCTCATTGGTGTGACTGACGATAGAGTAGCTGCAACTGCAACTAAGGTTGGAACGATAATACATCGTGCTACCTGCTCTGCTCTTGACGATAACGGCATCTACGGTATTGACGAGCGTGGAACGGCATTCACTTCTTCTAATAGGGAAGTCCTTCCATTCCGTACCTATATGACCGCTTCCGCTTCTGCAGCTAAGGCATTTGCTAAACCACAGAGCATCCTCATCTATGAGGGTGGTGGCATTGAGGAACTGCCAGAGGCTGATGATGCTGGTATTGACGGCTTGCGTATCTATGCGAAGAACCGCAAGATCTACGTAGAGAGTCCAACAGCTCTTTCTCTGAGTCTCTACACAACCACAGGTCAGCTTGTCCGTGTCTTTGATGTCGTTCCTGGCACCAATACCTACTCAGGCTTCGCCGACGGCATCTACATCATTGGTAAGAAGAAACTCTACGTCAAGTAGAGCCTCTTCACCTGGAATGGAACTGAAATTTCGAACGCAAAGGCGCGAAGATGCAAAGTTTTTTATAACTCTGTGTCTTTGCGCCTCTGCGTTTAATTTTAATTCGGAACAAAAATTAGCGACGATGACCTGAAAATTTATTTTGAACGCAAAGACACAGAGACGCGAAGATCTATTTTGAACACGGATAACACAAAACTAACGGAAATTTCGTTTATTCCGTAAGTTCCGTGTTCGAGAAAGATATAACCACAGATATTTGAAATTTTAGGGATGTCAATCACGAGCGTAAGCGAGATAATCTCTTTTATCTGTGAAATCTGTGTTCATGAATAATCTCCGTGCCTCTGTGTCTCTGTGTGAAAATAAAATTTTCAGGAATAAATTTTCTGGTCATCGTCGCTAATTTTCTTGAAAGCTCACAAGCACCGTAAGGTGCGCTTTAATCGAATTCACATAAAAATAATTTACTGATTCTAATTTACTGGCAATTTACTTTCCAAAGAAGAATTTACTTTCTGACTAATGAAAATTTACTTTCTGCTCACCTGCACGTAAGTGCATTTTCTCATAGTTGCGAATTTTTTTTTAGAATTAAACACCAAACACGTACACATAGTAAAAATAACGTTGTAATGATCTGTGTCTTAGATAGTTCAAGGCGTGTACGTGTTTGTCTAACATGTACACAACACGTACACAACATGTACACGTTTTCTGCACAAAAGTACGATTTTGTGCATCTTTTTGCTCATAGTATAAATTTATCAAGCGTGTCGACTCGTGTACATGTTGTGTATGTGTTGGATAAACACGTACACGCTCTTAAATTGTTGGTAATCAGTATATTTACGACCGTTTTTACCAGGCGTGTACGTGTTTAGCGTTTAATTCTAAAAAAAAAAATCGCACTTGTAATCCAGACATTGCAAATTGCCCACATTCCCCTCGCCTTATCTCATGCTTTATGCTTCCGCTAAAACTCCCATAATGCGAATGGGATTAGAAGCGAATTAGAAGCGAATTAGAAGCGAATTAGAAGCGGACTTGAATTTGTCTCATAAAATCCACGAAATCTCTGTGACCAGCAGAAGAAATATAATGTCAGATTTTTTGTATGGGGATAAGTACACTCAAGGTGTTTACAAGTTCTGTAAGAACGACATATTATAGGATAGGGTGCAACCCTATCTGGTTGCATATATAGAGCAAAAGCCCTGATGGGGCGACATAATTCCATGTTTTAGTGTTGTATGAAATTATATCGCACCTACGGCGCTATTGGGGGATGGAGGCTGTGTTACGTGGGTTACACCCACGCCTATATTATTTCGCCTTTACAAGGCTATTGTGGAACTTGCCACCAGTCTTTTTCCTAACCCATTAATTCTCACATTTACGTGTTGAAAAACGAGGTCTCTATACATAGTATAGCCCCTTGATATGTTAAAAATCGCGTTTCCGTTGAAAAAAGTCCTTGAAAATTGCATAAAAAAGAAAAAATATATTATCTTTGCACTTGGCAAATCTTCGATCGTGCGCCAGCCTTTGGGCTGACCCGCGCTTTTGCCTTCGTGCGAGGATGCTTCGCACGTTGCAATTTATAAGGCGCTAACAATTCGTTGTGTCCGCACACCAAAATAATATTTCCCGTGGCATCCCCAACTGCCACAAAGACAATTATTTCCAAAGAACCATCTAAAACCGCATAGAGTTATGACCTACATCATAAAAAACATATTATCTCGCTACCCTAATCAGAGTGTCTTCAACAGATTCCTCGGAGCAACTATCCTTGCGCTTATCCTTTTGATAGGAGGAAGTAGTAGTGCGTGGGCTCAAACCGTTACTGCCACTTGGAGTTTTAGAACTGGCGGAAACATGTGGGCTAATACAAGTGTTAATGACTTGGATTTACAGAATTCGTCACATTCTGTACAGACCACTCCGTCTAATATTGCTATGGTTATAGATGCCTCCACTTCTGGAGCAAAGTTTTATACGAAAGGACGATCTGATTGGGCGCAGACAAATACAAACACAAAATTTCGTGTTCCTGTAGTTTCAACAGATGATATTGTATCTGTT
Source organism: uncultured Bacteroidales bacterium (assembly GCA_902778265.1). Lineage (GTDB taxonomy): Bacteria > Bacteroidota > Bacteroidia > Bacteroidales > Bacteroidaceae > Prevotella. The sequence continues at coordinate 28,144 of CACYXI010000011.1, forward strand.
GAGATGTATAGTGCTAACTCCATCAATATTGGTTCTACTCCTATCGCTACTACCACAGTAAATCATCACGTCACATCTGTGGAAGTTAGTCAAGGATATGTAGAAATAACTTGTACAGCTGATACTTATCTTGGTTCTATTTCTGTAAGCCTTCATAACAATGTTTCTTTTGTCGCAAATTGGGACTGGCAGAATACTGAATTAACAAGTGCTAATGGAACAGGATTGACTCCTGTTAATATAAATTCAGATATTAATGGTGTCTCTTTAGAAGTATTTGGAAAGGATGGTGGAAACTATAAACTATCAGATAGAGGATCTGATGCTCAGTTTAATAATGGTACTGTCATTCGAGTTCCTGTTTATTCAGTTGGGGATAAAATATCAATTGTCGCAAATTATAGTTATGCGTTTACCGTTGCTGGTACTGCTGCGTCAGATCTGACAACTCAGTATGTTGCGTCATCGACAGATGTTGCAAATGGTTATGTGGAAATTATAGCAACAGGGAGTGCATATTTATATTCAATGAGTTTAACTCATCATGCTTTCTATGATTTCGCCTTACCAATGATTGGAGACAATAAATTCTTTGGAAGTCCAGTTACTGATGGGAAATCTTATTATGTTGTGGCGAGTTCGAATGGTGTTGCATTTATGTCAGAGACAGCACCTGAATTCTATAATGCAGAAATGTCTTTTAGGGCATATAATGGCGATCAGCATGGTTATGAGAATATGGTCGCTAAAATACCTGTAACTCCAGGAAAATATGATGTTACAATTGGTAATTGTAATGTAGCTGGCACAAATAGTGGTTATTATAAGCTTTCTGTTGGTAGTGGAACCGTATCTCCAACGGAAATTAATGCAAATACCAATTGTTATCATCTGAATACGGCATCAAATAAGACAAAGCAACGCGTTATAGTGTCGGACGCTACAACACTTACAATTATGTATGGAGGAAACTCTTCGTCATATACCCCTTATTTCGCGATTGAGAAGCTTGTCGAGTCTGGTCATTCCTTGAATGTATCAGTAACTCCTGATGGTGCAGGAACTATTGAAGGTGATGGTTCTTATCCTGCCGAAACAAGTGTTACGCTTAATGCTACGGCAAATCGTGGTTATAGGTTTGTAAAGTGGACTGATGCAAGTGATAATCAGCTCTCCACATCCACATCGTATAATGTCACAATGCCTGATGAAGATGTTAGCTATAATGCTGTGTTTGAGGCATTGCCATCTTATACCATTTCTTTCAGTTCAGGTGAAGTAACGGGATTTATAGGTTCACTACCTTCTACAATAACCAATTATGAAGGTGAGACTTGGACCGTGCCAGTAAATCACACTTTGTATAAAGAGGGCTATACATTGGTAGGTTGGAGCGATGGCAGTACTACATATCATGCAGGGGATATCATCTCAGAGACTAAAGCCCTGACCCCTGTCTTTGTTGCCAATACAAAGTCTATTGCTACCAGAGCATCGGCTGTTACTGCTACTTGGGATTTCCAAAGAGGAAATGGTGCTCCTACTTTCGCTTTAGAGGGAGCAGGCGCAACTGGATTCTTGGTAACTCAGGCAACCGTTGATGGTACTACGATTGATTGTAAGCTTGATATTGATGCTGTTTCTGGCAAATTCAATAATGCAAGTTGGACTGATTGGGCACAGGTAAACAATGGAACTAAATTTACTGTGCCATCATGCAAGAATGCAACAATAACAGCATTTGTCATGCAAAATGCAACAGCAACGACAATTGCTGGTGAGATTCCTACAATGTCCTCAAATAATGCGAGTGTTACTACTACATCCGCAAAATTGACGCAACAGATTGTTGCATCAAGTGATATCCAGTACATAAGATCCATTACGGTCGTCTATCCTGTAAAAGAGGAAGATGTATCATATACGGCAACTTGGGACTGGAATCATGGATCACCTTCTACGTTAAGAGGTGCAACAGCCTTTGAGGGTACGTCAGGCACATTGGCATCTGATAATCCAGAAATAGAGATGACTGTCGATGCTTCTTCAGGTAAGATGGCTTATGATACATATGGTCATACTTATCTAAATGCTGGGACTAAGATCAGAGTTCCTATTAAGGCTGAAGGAGATAAGGTTTCATTCTATTTCCATAGTTATAATGATACTTATAGGTATTTTAAGGCTCATGGAAAAGCAATGACAGGACAGAAGTGTGACTACGTAGCTACTGCTGCCGATGCTGCTGCGGGATATGTGGAATTTGTTGCCGATGGTAATACCGTTTATATTTATTCCATGTCAGTCAGTCATAGCCCTTCATTGGAAGATTTCGTGATAAACTTGATGACGAATACTCCTATTCTTCCTGATGGTGTTGAGGCAAAGAGTGAATCAAGTGCAGCTCCTTGGTATAATGGAGATCATGGATGGGCAAATTATGTGTTTAAGTTTACTGCAAGGGAGTCCGTGAAGATCACGATGCAGACTTGCTGTTATGGTGCAAATGCCTGTGTAAAGGATGCTATGGGTAAGGATGCTAATGTTTTGGGAACTCTTGATACAAAGGCTGACGATTGTAGTGGTGAGGTGTCATGGTTTTATATATCCGACGGAACGGCAAAGGATTTGTATGTATATTGTGGAGACTATTGCCATTTCGTGAAAGTAGAGAAGGTGGATGCTCCAGAAGAGAATGAAGTGATCGATATACCTGAAGGACTCTATGACTTCGTCGTGACAAATGTAGATGAGCTGAATGCGGCACTTGCTGTTGCGGGAACTTCATCTGATAGGAATACTATTTTCGTGATGAATGGAACATACGAGCTTGGTACAGAATATGATACTCAGGTCAAGGACTATACCACGCTTGTAGGACAGAGCCGTGACGGTGTTATCATTCAGAATCACCCTACGACAGAGGGTATATGGTCGTCAGCTACGTTGAAGACTGGTTCAAATGTCATAATACAGAATCTTACATTGCATAGTATTGTGGCATATAATAGTAGTACAAAAGCAGAGCGTGGTACCGCCCTCTATGACGAAGGCTCCGGCAACGTATATAAGAACATTCGTCTGCTTGGTCGTCAGGACACATACTATTCTCATGATAACGCGACCTCATTCTTTGAGGATTGTGAGATACATGGTGCCGTGGATTTCATCTGCGGTAGTGGTAATGTGTGGTTTGAGAAGTGTGACCTGTTGATAGAGTCCTCAAGTGAGGCGTATATCACAGCTGCAAGAAAACATGAGACGGGAGGATATAATGGATATATCTTCAATGAGTGTACCATTGATAATGCTGATGGTGCGAATATGGCAGGAAAGTATTATCTCGGTCGTGCGTGGGATAATCAGGCAAAGGTTTCATATTACAAGACCACTAAGAATATAGCACCACATGGTGACAAATGGACTGTAATGGAAGGTGGTAAGCATTTGGTGAGTATTGATTCAGAGAGCAGTCCGTCAAATCCACGTACTTTGCCTATCACACAAAAGCCTGTACCTGCAAGCATCACGGTAGAAAACGGTGTAATCACATGGTCGGCTGTTACGGGTGCAAAGGCATACGCTATTTTTAAGGGTAATGGTATCATTGCTGTGGTAGATAAGGATGTTCGTACTTATTACGTTGGTGCTCAGTCTTCGGCAAAGGGATTTGGCAGACATAAAGCGGCAAGCATCTCAGACAAGAAGTATTCTGTAGCTGCAATAGATGCCGATGGTGTTATTGGTGAATTGGCTACCGACAGGGAGGTTGCAGCCCTCGATGCCTCCTTCTTCTATGACTTCCGTCTCTCTAATTTCGATTTCAATGATCATGAGCTTATATCAACGATAGGAGAAAACTGCAAGTATAATGGCGCTCAGCATGGCTGGGAGTTTGATGCTGATTGTGGCTTCTCCGTTCAGGTGGTTGGTAATGCGAGGGTGGATGTAAGCCGTTGTATGTATGGTGGTGGAAAGTTCACGGTAACGTCGGATAATGGCGGTACTATCACCCCTAATATGTTTGCGGCTACGGCTGCTTCTGATGGCGGTACTATTACTATTAACTATGAAGGCCCTGCCACAACACTCAATTTCGTTTCTGATGGTCAGAGCTTTGTACATAGTGTAAGGGTTACGAATGATGGTGCGGTAGCTGTCAAATTTGAAGATACCAAGGATAAGGTGACTATCCATAACAATTTGCCTGGTGCGTATGTATATTACACTATCGACGGTACTGAGCCTACTACCACGAACTATAAGGAGAGGTTCAGCGAGGCATCCCATGTAGTGTCTTCTATAAAGGACTGTTGGGTAAAGGCTATCTGTGTTATGGACGGAGAGGTGATACATTCTGTGTCAAGATTCTGTCGTAGCACCTTTGCCGGATTCTCATGGGATTTCTCAAATGGCAGTACGCTTCTTGGTAGTGAGAAATCAAGTTTCTCAACAGGCGTAGTCATTGACGATAGAGGAAACACATTCCTTGTGCCTGTGGGCGACCTCTCATCTTCCATTGATATCACTACTGCGTATCATGATGGACAGCATGGCTATGTGGGTATTGAAGCCACAGTTCCTGTGGATGGTCCTGTAATCGTTACTATCGGAAACTGTAAGTACGGCAATGGTAAGATAATCATAAAGACAGCAGAAGGAGCAAGTGTTAGCTTAGATCCGAGTGCAGCAGGTAACTGCTATGATGGAAACAAGACCGAGAATTTCGTTAGATATGAATATACTGGTGGGCCTACTGTTCTAACAATAGTTGGAGAGAAAGGAAAAACGGTTTATATCCCTTACCTCTCAGTTCGTGATGCAAGTGCTACAAGGGTGAAGTTCGTCAACAGATACCCAAAGACGCTTCTTGGCACTGCGCCTGATGAGGTGGAGGTGAACGAGGCGCATCAGGCATTCATACCATATAACACTACCCTCTATCGTGAAGGTTGGGCTGTTACTGGTTGGGAGGATTCAGAGACTGGCACGAAGTATGAGCTTGGCAGAAGCTACACCTTCTATAATAACGCTACGCTCTATCCTGTACTTACGAAGTGTACCAAGGCTATTACTGATACGAATGAGCCTCTCGAGGTTACATGGCCTTTCGATCAGCTTGATGGTGCTCCAAGGTTCACGTTGCACAATTCCAACAGCGATCCTACTACTATGACATACGTTAAGAGCGTGAATGTGGAAGGTTCAATGGTTGATGTGCCTCTCGTGCTTGACGCTACGCTGAATAAGATTGACAATAATGATGATCGTGTGAATGCCTTGGAGGGTCGTGGTGGTCAGTTTAATGACAATAGTGCTATCATACTCCCTGCTGTATATGGTATGACCATAACGCTCAACGCATCCGAAAAGAATGATAAGCTTTATGATACAACCACCAAATTCTCGGGCGAGAATTGTGCAGTCGTAAAACTGCGCGACGGAGAAAACTTTATTACGGGTGTGGTTTCTGACGATGGCAAGTCCGTCACCTTTACCTATAACGGTGATTCTCCTACTATTGATGTATTTATCGAAAAGTCAGGTTCTGGATCTACATGGGGCTTCTTCCATAGCCTTAGTGTGACCTATCCGGTACTGCCTAATGTTGTGCTGGCCAATGTGATAACCAATGCCGATGCAGAGGCATTCCCTAACGAGGATCCTGCTAATGCAGGTGAGGCTACCGTTACGCTCCAGTCGGCAGGTGCATCTCATACCAATACAGGTTCAAGATTCAGAGTAGGAGATGTTGTTAAGTTGCAATCTAAGGCAGAATACGGCTATGAGCTTGCCGGCTTCAGAAAGAGAGTGTCGGAAGGAGATCCTGAGACGATTACATATACAGGACCAACAACTCTTGATGATGGCAGTACGGTTATTACTGCTGAATTTACCGTAGTCGATGAGGGCATCACGACCATCGAGGCTCTCTTTACTCGCCGTAGCAATCTCGTTAAGATTACTGCTACTTCCGCTGATATAAACTTGGGTAATGTCAGTCTGTCGCCTAAGTATAGTAACTTGTATAACAAACTTGCGAATGGTGTGACGGCATACTATGTGCCTGGTACTGCGGTTTCCGTGAGTGCGGAGGCCGAGAAGGATTATATCATTGAAAAATGGGTTGATGGCGAGACCGAAATTTCAGGTAAGAATGTATATCCAATTACGGCTACCGTAGGCGAGAACAAGAATATCGTGGCTCACTTCAAGTTGGGTGCTATTGGTACTGTAATATTCGACATTTCAAACAGAGGTGTTCACGATGTGGCTGACCCTAAAACTTTCAATAGTGCTGTCAGTATTACTCCTGCAAGCATTGCAAATGTGCGCTCGTTCTATGTCCCGAATAACTACACCTTCTTCAGAGATCAGCATACCTTGACGCATTGGGTTGACACTGTAACAAAAAGAAAGTATGAGCCTGGTAAATACTATTCGTTTGAGAAAGATGGAGATGTCCTCACGCTGACGCCTGTGTTCGTGCATAACATCGCCGATAAGGAGAATCGTACTCGTGGTGATGCGTTGTACTGGGATTTCCGCACCGCGAATCTGATGCAGGAAATAGATATAGAAGAGCCTAATAAGGATTTCTTCTGGACGAGCAAGGTTTCTGTGCAGGTAATTGAGGATGGTGAGCGTCGTGACCATACCCGTGACGTGGCTCTATGGATACATACCAATTCAGAAGGCTTCGTGCGCAACAACGACCTTCCTGAATGGGTTACGTTCGGTCCAGGAACCAAGATCGACATACCATCATGTGCCGGTGCTACGCTCAAGATGTACACCTACTCTGAAATCACTTCCACCACTTTCGACGGTCATATTCCTGTGATTGATGAGGCGGCTACGAGAGAGCTGCACGAACAGGGAGAGGTGGGCTATGTATATACCTATACCACCTCTAACCCAGAAGCGCGTGTGTCTATCGTCATTGGTGATGATAATAGCTACTACAAGTGGGTAAGGTGTTATTCTCTGCCTGCCAGCCGAATGGAGCTCCACATGGATGTGGATGATGATGTTCATGGAGAGATTGTTGAGATAAGGGGTAATGGAGAATTTGAGGCTGAGGAGCTTGCTGATGGTGGCTTCTCGTTCCAGAAAGGTAATCGCGTGCATGTCACATTCAAGCGTAAGTTCGGATATGAATTTGAAAAGATCGTGGATCTCGACAAGATGAATGAGCAAGGCACCGACAACTTCTCTATGGTTGAGCTGGAAAGGGAAAATGGTGTAATCACAGGTGTCAAGATGGTTGCATCTGATGGATACAGCCATGAGGATGCCGTAAAGAAATCCGATGGCTCATGGGTTAGCTCATTGGTTACCTTACGCCCATTGTCTGTCGCTGATGGTGAGCGTGAAGCATACGAGCTGGATTTTGGTATAAGCTCGCACCGTAACCTTGAGATTCGCTTCAAGGCAAAACCTACATATTACGTCACGTTTAGTGCTGGTGATGTTGCATCCGGAATTGCCCCTGAACCTGTATGGGTTGAGGCAGGCGATAAGTTCACCATACCTTATAATAAGACCTTATTCTATAACGACCATACCCTAAAGGCATGGGAAGATGAATATGGTAATCAGTACACGCTCGGGACAGAATATACGGCTCCTGCAAAAGACCTCCGTCTGCATCCTGTCTTCGTGGAGAATACTTTTACCATTCTCGACATAGAAGAAGATACCAAGGTGACATGGGAGCTCACCAAGAGAAAGGGTGCTCCAAACATAGAATACGAGCGTTCATCTGGTCTCATTGTCTCTCAGCTTTATAAGGGCAGTGATTTCATCGACCTGAAAATTGACCTCAATGCATCTGACTGGCTTGATTCCGATGGTAAGGAGATTATGCTCAATGGTCGTGTGCTTGCTGGTAAGTTCAATAACATGGCATACGATGACCGTTGTCAGATTAATGAGTACTCATCCATCACGTTCTCAGCCATAAGAGGATGTGTCATAGAACTTGAGGCTCTTGATAATATACCGACTGCTGTAAAGATATCAGGCGATTCACATGAGCCTGCAAAGACGATATCTTATACTCATGTGTTTGGACGTAGGCAACACTCGGTAGAGTTTGAGAGTGACGGCGATAACAGTAGTACCTACTCAACCTGGTGTACGGCTCTGTCTATCACCTACAAGCCATTCCACGAGGACTTGCCAGAGCTGTCTTCCGTAGCTGTTAATGGGGGAGATATTTCGGAAGAACAGCTTACAACCCTCAAAGCCAACAAGGAAATCACCGTTAATTTCGTGGTAGGTGATAATGACGACTTCCCAGAGGTTTCGGCAGTGCCAGCCAATGGCTTGTGTGAAATCATTCAGGCTAACCTCAGCACCCGTAAGGCTGAGATAGTCCTTGTTTCAAATGGTGGTCTCACCATTGATACATACACCATTAACTTTAATGCTACCGTTAGTACTGCTCCTGAGCTTGAGGGTAGCCCAAGCATATACGTCAATACCACTGGCTATAATGCATCAGCTATTCCATGGGATCAGCCTATTGATGGTACTATCAGCATCAACTTCAACCGAACAATGGCTGCCGTGGGTAGTGGTGCAGACATCAAGCTCTACGATGGGGCTGAGCCTGTTGGCGAGGCTCTTACTGCTCATCAAGGCTCTACCCTCGTGTTCAGATACTGGGATCTTGATGTTGACAAGGAATACACCCTTACCATCCCTGCAAATACCTTGCACGATGTATATAATGGTGTATATAGCGATGCAATCACGGTCACATTCAAGACCGCGAAAGACATCATCTCAGTTGAGCACAGAAAGTTCAACTGGATAGTGGGTGTTGACGGCACTCTGTCTGAAGGCATCAATGCAGCCAATAGTACAGGAGGCCTTGCACGCTTCTATATCTTCGTGCCTGATGGTGAGTATGAGCTTGAAGGTAACGATAATATTGTGCCTACTACCGAGGAGGATGCCACCACGCTCTATGATGATGAGGGCAACCGTCGCGATGACCTCCTTGGTGCCAATCTCAATAACAAGAAGACAACGCTAACCCGTGCAAACGTATCTATTATTGGTCAGAGTCAGACAGGCACCAAGATATACAACCACCCTGTAATTGAAGGTATCGACTATACTGCCACTCTCCATTTGCCTGCATCGGCAACCGATTTCTATGCACAGGATCTCACTCTTGAGAATCGTTTCAACTATCGTCGCTCAATGGGTAACGCCCAAAACAGTGCCGCTCGTGCTGTGGCACTTCAGGGACATGGTGATCGAATGATTCTGAAGAACGTGTCTCTATGGAGCTATCAAGATACCTATTATTCAAGTAACACAGAGACTTATAGTCACTTCTGTTCATACTTGGATAACTGCTCTATTGCGGGCGTTGTTGACTGGGTATGCGGTGGTGGAAATATCTGGCTTGAGAAGTGTGATCTCATCCATCGTGACCGTGCCGGAAACAATATGGCAGCTCCTCACACCAATGCCGATCAGGAATGGGGTATGGTGTTCAATAACTGTACCATAAAGCCGGAGGTAGAGGTTGGCTCTCTGCAATATATGACAGACAAGGACTGGACTCTTGCCCGCCCATGGGGAACCAATCCTGGGCAGTCACCAGCCTGTACGTTCATAAACACCACCATGAGCCCTCTTCCACGCGATGCAGGTTGGGGACTTATGTACGGTGGTATGGTATTGCGTTTCCATGAGTATAAGACAAGGGATGCCTCTGGAAACCTCGTCTCTCTTGCTAACCGTTCACTTGCAGCCTGTGCTCCAGCCGTAGGCTCTGACGATTGCATCCTCTCAGATGCCGAGGCTTCAGCATATAAGGTTAATGAGGTTCTTGAGTTTAACCCAACGGTATATACAGCCCAGCGTAATGCAGTCACCGATCTCAGTATCGAGGATGGTGTTCTCACATGGAAGGAAAGTGCTGATAAAATGGATCTCTGTTACTTCATCTTCAAGAAAGATGCCGATGGCAAATGGAAATACTTTGCCAACGTAGCAGAAACAAGCTTCGACTTCAACCTATACGGTGAGGATATTCGTGAGGGCATCTTCATGGTTCGTGCAGCCAATCAGCGAGGCGGTCTCGGTGCTTTCTCTGATTCTATTGAATATAAGGAGATCGAGAAGTTCAACCTCACCATCACAGAGGTTGGCACTAATCCGGGTATGGGTTGGTCAACCATCTGCCTGCCAAACAATGCCAAGGTGCCTTCGGGCGAAATCTGGGTATATGCCGCTGTCAGCATCAATGATAACGTCATCACCTTGAAGAAGGTAGATTATGTCAATGCCAATGTAGGATATGTGGTTTATGGCAAGGCAGGCACCTACACCTTCCGTGGCTCATCCAATAAGACAAAGTACAAGTCATACCTCAGTGGAAATCCTTCTGATGCCAAGGTATCAGCAAGCACCACCAACTGCTACACCCTCGCCTATAAGGCTAACGTGAGCGGTATTGGTTTCTACAAATACACCGGCACGTGGCTCAATCCTTACAAGGCATATCTTGATGTAGAGGTCTTCAAGCAGCTCAACAACTCCAGCGAAGATGAAAGTGCGCTTCTCAGCAAGGCATCCGCCAAGGGCATCCGTTTCGTCTTCGCTCCCGATGATGACGTCACCAATCTCCCTCTCCGTGACCTCAAAGCCACCATCACCTACGATACCGATGCCATCTACGACCTCTCCGGCCGTCGCATCCTCAACCCGCTCCCCGGTCACATCTACATCATCAACGGCACCTCAACCCTCTGGCAGTAATTGGGTATATCAGGCTTAGTGTGTAGAGTTCAGCGTGTAGTGCACAGTGTTTAGTGTGTAGAGTTTAGTGTGTAGGTGTGTGTGTGTAGGTACCAGTGTATAGCCGAGTTCGGCTATCCCCTCGTTATGGTGTAGCGGTTAGTGTGTAGAGCCCATTGTATAGCCGAGTTCGGTTATCCCCTCGTTATGGTGTAGCGGTTAGTGTGTAGAGCCCATTGTATAGCCGAGTTCGGCTATACATTGGCTCGCCCCTTTATCTTCCCTCTTAGCCATATTTGGCTAAGAGCCGTCTTTAGCTCTTCCCACTGCTGAGCTCGGTTGTCGTGTTGCCGTCTTTGGCATCCCCTGCCGTCTTTGGCATCCCCCCATGCGGGAGCCGTACATGGCTCCCCTAAAAGTGCCCAAAATACACTCAAAAATTGTGTGCGATAACGTGTAAAATGTGCATTATCCCCCTCATTTGCCGCATCTTACACAAAACTCCCACCAAATCCCCCAGTTTTCCCTTAAAAACACCCCAAAATCACCCTAAAATTACGTTTTTTTCTAAAAATACCGAAATTTTAACATTTTTTTCTTGTATTTTACAGATAAAATACTTAAATTTGCAAAACAATAATAAACAAAAAACAAAAAAAAATAACCCTTAAAAAATACCGAAATATGAATGATGCAGATGGTCAGAAGACATAAACGCTCTTTACTACTTACACTTATTCTGGCAATATTTGTAAGTGTATATAGTCAGTCTAATGACTCCACTCGTTTTAGTAAATACCCATACCTATTTATATTAGACGAGAACCAGGAACCAAGCATCACCGACGAGCAGTTCTACAAGGTAGCCTTGAAAGTCATCTTCCCCGTTGACGTCTTCTACCTCGATTCCTCGCAAGAGGAAATAAAAGAACTCATCCAGAATCTCATACCACAGATCAACACCGACAGCCTTAAGCCTCACTCCATGATGGTAAGAGGCTCGTCATCACCAGAAGGTCCATATCGATGGAACCGTACATTGGGCGACGAAAGATCAGCCCACACATTTAATTACATAAATCGACACTTGAAGTTCCCCGAAGAGCACAGCACCCACGACAGCAGACCGGAGGATTATCAGCAGCTTCTCTATCTCATGAAGGAAGCAAAGGATCCAAGCTACCGCATAGTCAAGTCGCTCGTTGATAAATACTACCAGGCAGGAATGCTAAGCCAGCTAAAGCAGCATCTCAAGCGAATCGATGGAGGCAAGCTCTGGAACAGGCTCTACAAGCAGTACTACCCCAAGCTCCGCGTAGCTCGCGTAGTCCTCTTCTTCAAGAAACAGCCCTCTGAGCCGTATATGGCTCAGCCGTCCTTGGCTCAGCCCTCTCAGCCTGAGCCGTATATGGCACCCCCCCCCGACAGCATCGCCGTCGAGATCCTCCCCGAGCCAGTCGTCATAGAGCCATTCGAGGGATCACTCCCAATCCTCCACCCAACGGAGATCATCCCGGAGCCAGTCAATCCAGAAGTAAGTTATATCCCGGAACGTCACTACCGCCGACACATCATCGGCATCCGAACGAACCTCCTCTATGACTTCTTCTACCTCCCTGGTCACTACTGGGCACCAAGCCCCAACATCCAGTTGGAATACTACCCACTCACTGGTCACATCACGGCCAACCTCGGGTTCACAGGTCCCTACTGGCATCATTGGAGCCGACAGCAGTTCTGGCAAATCAGAGACTACGTTCTCGAAGGTCGCTATTACTACATCGGAGGCGGACAGTTCATAGGTCCATACGCATCAGCCTACGTCCACACCAATATCTTTGGCATAGGCCTGAGCAAGACAAAGGGATGGGAAGGTGAAGGCCTCGGCGCTGGAGCCATATTTGGCTACACAATGCCTATCAGCCGTAACAAGCGCTGGCGTCTCGAGTTCAGCCTCGGAGTAGGCTTCTACCAAGCCAAGCACGACCCATACATCTATGGCAATCCGAAGTCATCAGTAGAAGATGGACTCTACTACTACGACTATCTCGGCAAGAAAGAGAACTTCAAGGAGCGCAACCACGTCTTCACATGGATAGGTCCAACAAACCTCGGAGTGCATCTCACCTACGACCTGCTCTACCGTCGCATCCACAAGAAAGGCGTCAGCTTCAATCGCTCGGAGCTGTACCAAAGAAAGAAAGGAGGCGCCGATGAATAAGATACAAAAGCGCCATCCTTGGCGCGCTGCAATAAACAAGCGCCATATTTGGCGCGAAGAAATGAGTAAGCGCCGTATATGGCGCGCCGCCAGTCGTCCTTGGCGCGCCGCCAGCCGTCCTTGGCGCACCGCCAGCCGTCCTTGGCGCGCCGCCCACTGGGTACCGCTACTCTTCGCCTTGCAGCTCTCACTCTTCTCCTGCACCATCGAGCCGCCGCTCCACTTCCCCGACGACGGAGCCGACATCGACATGATGCTACCGGAAGTAAACCTCGACCTCGACGTCCTCTGGGACTACTCACTGGTCATCGACGAAGAGCATCACGAGTACTACGACTCCACCTACAAATGGCGCGATGAATGGTACTATGGATGGGACAAACAAGACAACGCGATCTTTGGAACATGGGATATCATCAACCCAGAGGTGTTCAACATCCGACGCTACTACACAGGCGCCGATGCCAACGGCAGGCACAACTCGCCTAACGAGCACCAGATTGAGGGAAGAAGGCTAAAGGCACGCTACAACTTCGGCTACTACGACATCCTTGCCTGGAACGAGGTGCAGACCATCGACGGAGTACAGTCACTCCATTTCGATGAGTCCACCACCTACGAGTACATCACCTGCTACACCAACGCAGGAATGACACCGGCACGTCACTCACCGAAACACCAGTACGCCTACTACCAGCCAGAGTTCCTGTTCGGCGGATACTACGAAGACCTCTACGTCTCTCGCAACCCTGCCGACTACGACGGCTACGACGAGGAGAACAACGTCTATTACAAAAACGCACGTATGCTACTCCTCCCTCGCACCTACATCTACCTCACGCAGATCATCCTCCACAACAACCGAGGGCGCATCGCAGGAGTAGAAGGAACCGCCAACCTCTCAGGCATGGCACGCCAGACCAACCTCAACACGGGCTACACCTCTGACGATGAAGTATCGGTAAACTTCTACCAACGAATGAAGACCCACATCTCAAAGCAGGGAGAAGACGTCGATATCATCGGCGGCCGCCTCTTCACCTTCGGTCTCTGCAATCTGAATCCGAGTCGTGCAACACGCGCCTCTGCAACCGACAGCAAGGTAAAGAACTTCCTCGATGTGAACATGTACTTCAACAACGGTCTCGACTCCACCTACGTCTTCGACGTAACCTCACAGGTGCAGCGTCGCTACAAAGGCGGCATCCTCACCGTAGAGCTGGATGTTGACACCATCAAGATCCCGTCACGAAAGTCAGGTTCCGGTTTCGACGCAGTAGTCAAAGACTACGACACCCTGACCTACGAGATTCCGATGTAAAGGTGGCCTCTCCCCCCGCCCTCCCCCGTAGGGAGGGGGCCGGAAGGCACCAAGCTAAGTTTGGAGCCGAGTTCGGCAAGTAGATTCAGGCGAAGCCATATTTGGCAAGCCGTATTTGGCCGCCATATTTGGCAAGCCGTCTTTGGCCGCCGTCTTTGGCAAGCCGTATTTGGCAAGCCGTCTTTGGCGAGCCGTATTTGGCCGCCATATTTGGCAAGCCGTCTTTGGCGAGCCTACCACTCTCTCACTCTGTAAGGCTTGCATTTATTTCCCAATTGCACCTACTGTATATGTCAAATCCCCACAGATAGCAATACTATCAAGAAATTCCCCCTTGGGGGGCTAGGGGGTCTCTAATTGCAACAATAAATATCATAAATATAATTATTAACCACTTAAAACCCAGATCAAAAAAAGGCAAAGAAAGAAAAGTAACTTACACTCATTCCCGCTGACCACGGTCGGCGACATGACTATCTCTAACACAATGCAGATGAGTCATGAAAGCACTTCCTTTCACTAAAGGGACAAAGGTAACTGTAAGCGACCTCAATTGCAACAATAAGAATGTCATTAGCCATCGCGCAAGCGAAATAGCCTCAAAGCCCCGTTCATTCCGGTATGTCTGGAATGCTTAGGTTGGCCTTACTCCTGGCTATCCCGGCTACCTCAGTACCCCCGTCCCCAGTAAAAAGGAAACAACCACATTAATAACAAACCACAAAAACATTCTATTATGAAAACTTCTAATTATCTAATCGCTCTCGCAGCTCTCACATCCTTCACTTTCGTGAGCTGCTCAGATAATGATTTCTTGGGCATGGCAATATCAATATGACTCGTGCTGGTGAGATTACAGGTCTTGATGCTGCTAATAAGCTCAATCGTCAGTTCATCGTTTGGGGTGACAAGCACACCACAGCAGAGGATAATACTGCTAACTATGACTTGAGCGTATTCCAGAACTACGTAGTGAAGTATCTGGACAACTCTGCATATACCACTGAGTCTAACACTCATGGTTGGGAGTATGTAGGTTATACTCCTTATGATGCTGCTAAAGTATCCCCTGCTCTTACTGGTGGTGATAGTAACATCCAGTCCATCAAATATTGGGACTATGATGCTGCACAGGGCTATACATTCCATGGTATCTCAGCTCTTCCTTCTGATATAGAGAATAATAATGTTACGGTTACCAAGACTACAGCTGCTGCTACAGGAACTGTTTATGATAAGGGTTGGACTGTGCATCTCACCAAGGAAGCTTCTCTTGCTGACCTCTATGCAGCTGACCGTAAGCCTGTAACAAAGGTAGATGGAAGCGGTTCCGTTGCGTCAGTTCCTTATCCTGCTACTGCAGAAGGCAAGTATGGCGGTTATGTAACTCTTAACTTCCGTTCTCTCGTGTCTAAGGTTCGTTTCGCAATGTATGAGACAGTTCCTGGCTATAGAATCAATATTGAGAGGTTCTATATCGCAGCTCCTACTTCTAGCGATTATACCACAGCAGGTTCTAATACTAATTTCCAGATTGCTACAAAGAATAAGTATGCAGCTATTGGAGCATCAGGTGTCGATTTGACAATTAAGTACGAGGAGGCTGAGGATGGTGTAGGTAATCCTAATCCTAATGTTAATCGTGTAATAGTTGATCCTACAATTGCTGGTGAAGGCGCTTTCAAGTATGCAGTATTTGGTACTAACCTTAATTCTGCCGATCGTATTGGTGAGACTTCTCCAACCGCAACATACGATTATGCAGATAAGGCATATACCTATGTTCTCCCTCAGGAGGTTGGTGATATGACTCTCTATGTTACCTATAAACTCACATCTCTTGATGGTTCTAAAGAAACTATCGTTGTAAAGGGTGCTACTGCAAAGGTTCCTGCTTCTTACAATATTTGGAAGAATAACTTCGCTTACACATACATCTTTAAGATTTCTGATAACACCAATGGTAGTACTGGTACTATTGGAACAGATCCTGCAGGACTCTATCCAATCACATTCGATGCTTGTGTAATGGAAGAGAGCTCAGACTTCCAGGAGACAATCACTACTGTTGATGAGCCTTCTATTACAACTTATGCTAATGGTAAGATTATTACTGAAAATGATGAGTACATTACATCTAAGGATGTTTATGTAACTGTTGCTGATGCTGAAAATTATGCTGTTACTATTACTCAGAACACAGGTGGATCAGGTGGTAACTCTCGTCTCTTCGAGGTTCAGAACCTTGGTACTGAGAGTATCACAGAGGAGACCGTTGCAAACTATGAGAATAATTATATGATTCTCAAGGAAGTAACCGCAGCTACAACAGTTGTAACCGAGGTTCCAATGTCTGATGGAAACAATAAGTCCATTTCTGCTCTCAAGTTCACTCCAACTGCTAAGGTTTACGCTTATCAGTATAATGATGGCTCTAAAGTTCATTGGAAGGTGATCAAGATTGCTGATGGTGCAGCTACGACAATAACAGCAACACCAGTGGTGACAAGTTCTCCAATTGTTCTTACAAATGGAACTGCAACTATTACTCTTAAGGACGATGATAAAGCTATTCTCGGTGCTGCTCCAAAGTTCACCATATATGATGATGTCTTGAAATATAAAGACAATGGTGATGGTACTTATACAGTATCTCTTAAGGAAAAGGGCATTAAGGCTGGAACTAATAATGCAGAGACAGGCGTTAAGAACTATGCTGTAGCTTACAATGGTGGAACTTCTGCTAATGTAGGTGTAAATCTTCCTTACAAGTTTGATGTTGGTGGTTCAGAGATTACTTCTTCTGCAAAGCTTACTCTTAATCAGGGTGAGACAAAGACTGTTAACCTGAAGGTTGGAAGTGCTGCTATTGAAGAAGGTGTAATAAGTGATGGTACTGGCATTACTGTTACTGAAACTACTGCTGGTGCATACGAAATTGCTGCTGCTTCTAATGCTGCTGCTGGTGCTCATACAGTTACTATCGCTGGTCAGACATTGTATATAACTGTAACTGCTTATAATTTCGGTGCAGCTAAATACATCTACACAGTTGATAAGAGTGGTGCATCTGCAGCAATCTCAGAGACAGCTAAGTATATCGACCTCAAGCAGAATAATGGTACTGAAACACCTGCTGACATTGCTGTTGGTAGCATTACAAAGGCAACAGGTTTGACAATGGATAAGAAGGGTGATGCTGCAGAAGATAAGGGTTTGTACAAGCCAACCTCAACAACAGGTGGTGTTTACGACATCTCTTATCAGGGCACTAAGGCTCAGGTAATTATCAACGAGTACAACCTCGCTGTAGCTTCTGGTAGCAGTGCAACCTTCAACCACGAGACTGGCTCAACCAAGTTGACTCTTACTCTCAATGGTAGTGAGATTATCCCTGTAAGTGATAACTTCAAGATCTACAATGGTGAGACTGATGTAACATCTAAGTTCACAATCTCTATCGTAGGTAAGAACATCACAATTGCTCCTAAGAGTGGTCAGATCGCAGCTTCTACTTCTCTCGTAGCTAAGTACACAGTAAACAACGCTGCTGCATCTCCTACGGTTGTTGCTAAGATCGCTCTCATAGCTGAGTAAATTGAACTAATCTCTCTCGGTTATTCAATAACTGATAATTAATCACTTCCCCCATCACGCAAGTGGTGGGGGAAGTTTAAAATTAATTTTAAAAAGATAATATATGATTGCCATTAATAATCATTTGACGGGTACTGTTGGTTACTATAGCTTGTTTCGATTCACATTCAAATTTGATTTTGTTGGCCTTGTTCCTGCATCTAACTTTTATCAGAATTTAGAAAACAACATTGTTGCAAATCAGAAAAAAGCTGTTGGAAATAACTTTATAGGAAAATCTTTTTTTCCGAATAGTTGCACATTTACAATTACTTCTAATGTGTCTGATGTGCTTGAAGTGACAAAGGATTATAATAATAAAAAACTCATTTTTGAGTATGCAGAATTTTCAGATCAACAGGATTTATATCCTGACACAGATCGAATAACTGTTGCATTTGCTGTTATTCTCAAATCTTGTCTTGATTTGATAAAACAATATGCATCAAATCAACCAAACCGAAATATTATGGTGGATTTAGAATTTGAGTTCTCTACTAATGCTAATACCTATTATTCTTCATCTGGCAATATTTGGGGGATTCAAATTGTACAACGTCCAATAGAGATAAGAGATGGGGCAAAATTCAATGAGGTGCTTGATTCGAAAACTGCCCCTATTGGTATTTTGGAAAAATTCTTTCAGCATTATGTATATTATACAATAAATCGTTTCCTATCTATTAACATTGATAAAAAAAATGCCCCAATAACTTGGGATAAAATCTTCAAATAAATGATTTTTGTATTTATCCGATAGCGCCCCGAAGGGGCAAAAGCCCATAGCCCAGGGCATCGCCCTGTGGTATTATGCCCAATGAGATTCATTCGCCCTGCAAGGGCAAAAGCATTACCTCGTGTATTAGAGCTTTTGCCCCTGTAGGGCGAAATTACCAATATCCAAGTACATAGGGCGCTGCTCTATGCTAAGTGCTCGTTGGGCTTGCAGCCCACCTGTCGAGTAATTCCCCCTCAGAAAAAACTTTTTTGCAATAATCCTACATACCTATACGGCCACCCGTGCAATTTGTTGACGCACAAAAGCTTGCGGCGATTTCAAATATACGCCAAACCTACACTAATCCTACACTAAACCTACACCAAATCTGAATTTTTCAAGAAATTCAGATTAATTACTTCCCTATGGTCAGTGGGTTTTCGACAAATCTGATAATTTATAATGGATAATTGATAATTTAGATAGTAATTGAGCGTTTTAGGTACTAATTACATTATTCACTATTATTCGCAGAAGCTCATCAAGCTAAAGCAAGTCATTATTAATTATTAATTTTCTGCATTAAAATGCAGAAATAGTGTAGGATGAGTGTAGGATTAGTGTAGGTTCGCACGATATTTGAAATCCATGTAACGCACTAAGTGCGTGAAAGTTGCAAAGACGTTCGTGTAGGTATGTAGGATTATTGCGAAAAAGTTTTTTTTCATACTCATATTTCCAATTAGTACTCCCTCTTCCCTTCGCTAATCCTTCGCTCTTCCTTCGCTTTACCTCCGAACCAAACTCGATGAACCTCCGCTCCAGAAGCGGACATATAGCAGACCTTCATCGAGTTTGGTACGGAGGATCATAGGAGGTACTTCGATTTCATCATTCCATTACCACTTCCTCTCTATTCCCCCCTCCCGCAATTTCCCCCCAAACATTTGGCTGTTTCATAGAAATTGTGTATCTTTGCACTTGAAAAATAAAATCCTTAATGCTATGGCAAAATCAAATAACATATTGGTGAAAGATACCAAAATAAAGACTCTTCGGGAGAATGGTGTTGATTATATTTGCATCACGGATATAGCTCGGCAGAAAAATTCCGAAGATCCAAATGGCGTTATTGCCAATTGGATGAGGAATAGAAATACCATTGAGTTTTTGGGGATATGGGAGGAATTGTATAATCCATGTTTTAATCCCCTCGAATTCGAGGGGTTTAGAAGGGATGCAGGTCTGAATGCTTTCACTCTTTCTCCGACAAAATGGATAGAATCTACAAATGCGATTGGTCTGAAAGCTTGTGCTGGGCGATATGGTGGCACATATGCGGTTTCTGACATTGCATTTGAATTCGCATCATGGATTTCTGTTGAATTCAAATTGTATCTGGTCAAGGAGTTCCAGCGCCTGAAAGACGAAGAGCAGAAACTAATCGGTTGGACAGCTAAGCGTGAACTGTCTAAGATAAACTATCGTATTCATACTGATGCTATCAAGGAGAATTTGATTCCTGCGGAGGTTACTCGTGAACAGGCTGCCATGAAATATGCGGATGAGGCAGACGTTCTCAATATGGCTATGTTCGGAGTTACGGCTAAGCAATGGCGAGATGCCAATCCTGATAAGAAAGGTAATATCCGAGACTATGCCAGTATCAACGAATTGATTTGCCTCTCAAACATGGAGAATCTCAATGCCGTATTCATCAATGATGGAATGTCACAGTCTGATCGCCTCATCAAGCTCAATCAAATTGCCATTCACCAGATGAAGATTCTTGAAGATACCAATGGCAGGCATCTTTTGAAATGATAGAGAAGGAACTGGTCAAAATTTTTGACCAGTTCAATGTATTCACTCCAAACATTTGGCTGTTTCACGGAAATTGTGTATCTTTGCACCAAGAAAGGTTTATAATCATAATATCGTTTAATATGAGAGCAAACATAAATCATAGATCGACAACTTTTTATTGGAATCAAGTTAAGGATTTAAGTCCAGAGATGAAGCTTGATTTGATTAGTCGTTTGAGCCAGTCAATTGTAGTCAATATTGCTGTTCCACAGAAGAAGACTACTCTTGATGACTGTTTTGCTGCTTGGAGTACTCATGATAATGAGTATTCTGATGATATGTTGCTGCATGACATAGATTCCGTGTGTGCAGAAAAAGATGATTTTATCAAGGAATTCATTTAATTATGACGCGATACTTACTTGATACAAATATCTTGATTCATCATCAGCGTGGATTCTTTAATATCGGTGAATATCTGAAAGAACATGATATTTCAATTGATGATTGCTATGTATCAGAAATAACGGCAATAGAGATTAAGGTTGGTGAGCAGATATTAAAACGGAAGGGATATAAGTTTAGTGTGAAATCGGAGGATCTTCTTTCCAACTTTAATGTTCTTCCGATAAGTGATTGTATTGATTATTTCGTTAAGGAAAAATGTAGATTGCAGTTCGCTGGTACACCAATGGCTAATAATTTTGATTTGTTGATAGGTTGTACCGCAGTTGTGAATGATATGGTAATGGTAACTGAGAACATAAAGGACTTCAAGAATATTGAGAATATTGTAATCGAGAATTGGATTTCAAGATGACAATCATTCAATGAATGATAGACAGATAATATTTCACTTCCCTCATCACCTCCCCGGTGGTGGGGGATTTTTTAATTTCCTCCCAAACATTTGGCTGTTTCATAGAAATTGTGTATCTTTGCAGGCAGAAACTAAAATACATAGCATTATGACAACCATAGCATTAAATGGCCTTTGGGCTTATATTCAGACTTTGAATCTTAGCAAGCGTAATAGAAAATGGCTTGCCGAGAAACTTATGGGATGCGATGATAAGGCTGCCGATGATACGGAGTATATAAATTCCTCTCCTGCTATGCTTGATGTTATAGAGAAGGGTAGAAAGGAAATTGCAGAAGGGAATGTGGAGACGATAGTTGTGGATGACCTATGGAAATAGTATTGCTTGAACAGGCCAGGAAAGATCGTGATTACTGGAAAAAGTCGGGTAATACGAAAATACAGAATCGTATCTCTTCATTACTCAAGGATATTTTGCAGCATCCTTTTACAGGCATAGGTAAACCAGAACCATTGAAACACAATCTCAAAGGCTTATGGTCAAGAAGAATCAACGATGAATATAGGCTTGTGTATCAGGTTTCTGATGGCATGATATATGTCTATGTGTTGTCAATGAGGTTTCACTATAAGTAGGCGCTATATCCCCTCCCTCTGAATTTCCCTCTAAACATTTGGCTTTTTCATGGAAATTGTGTATCATAAACTGTTGAAAAAGGCTGGTTGTTATGATACTGGCAAGGTGATGGCTGGACATCCGTTGTGGTATTCTCCCATTACTAACAGGTATTTTCCTACGAGTCATCATGGATCGGAGGAAGTGAAGAAGGGTACTCTCAATTCTATTAAGAAATCTGCAGGCATTTAACGATATGAAAAAAGTAAAGGCACATATTGAAAAGGGAAGTGACGGAATCTTTAGCGTGTATATGTTTGATGAGTCACTTGACTATAGCATTAACGGACAGGGTAAGACTGCCGATGAGGCTATAGCCGATTTCGTTGCTGTGTATAATGACACTAAGAAGTTCTACGAGGAGCAGGGAATGGACTTTACGGAAGTGGAGTTTGAGTACAAGTACGATTTCTCTGCTTTGTTGGCTTCTTATGCCGAGGTGTTTACGCTCGTCGGGCTGTCACGCATTACGGGTATAAACAAATCTCAGTTGTCGCATTACCTTAATGGGACGAGTAACCCTTCTGTCCGCACTACTGCACGCATCAATGAGGGGGGGCGAAACTATGCTTCTCGTCTTGCACAAATGGCAACAGTGCAGTAATGTTTCGTTTTCAGAAAATTGTGTATCTTTGCAAATACGTAACTTCAAATCCTTAATGCTATGGCAAAGATAAAGGTACAGAACACAGAGATAACTGTCGTTTCGTTTGAGGAAAGAGATTATATCGTCATTGACGGATATGCTAAAACCCATAGAAAATGGACTTGCCTTGATAGAGAAATGGCTGAGGAATAAAAACACGATTGAATTCCTTGGCATTTGGGAAGAAATTTATAATCCTAATTTTAATTGTACCGAATTCGGTACAATTAGAAATGCTGCGGGAAGCAATAATTTTGTCCAGTCTGTTAAATTCATGTTATCTTTAGCATTTTTCTGCTTTTTAACAGAAATAATTTGGTGGAATCACTATTATTTTGTATTTTTGCACCGTTAAAAAACACATTAATCAATAGATGAAATACCTTGACCCAAAGTCGGATGTAACCTTCAAGAAGGTGTTTGGTGAGCATAAGGAATTGCTCATCAGCTTCCTTAATGCCATGTTGCCTTTAAGGGAGGAGAACTACATCGTGACTTTGGAGTATCTCTCACCAGAACTTGTTCCTATCAATCCTGATAAGAAAGATACGATCGTGGATGTTCGTTGCAAGGATAAGGACGGCAGGCAGTTTATTGTGGAGATGCAGATGTATTGGACTAATGCTTTCAAGAAAAGAGCGTTGCTTAATACCTGCAAGGCTTACTCCATGCCTGCTGAGAAGGGGGAGAAATACACGGAACTGAAACCTGTCTATACACTTAGTCTGGTGAACGATATCGCTTTCCCCGAGCTTGATGAGTTCTATCATTGCTATAAGTTGACGCACACGCAGAACACGACCTATACGATAGATGATATCATGATGATTTTTGTGGAGTTGCCGAAGTTCTCGCCAAAGTCATACAACGAGAAGAAGATGCAGGTGTTGTGGCTTCGCTATCTAACAGAAATCAACGAGCGCACGCAGTATGTGGATGAAGAGCTTATCAATGACGTAAACGTTGGTAAGGCATTGTCGTTGGTGGAGGAATCTGCCTATACTGACGATGAACTCTATGCCATAGACCATTATTGGGATGCTGTCAGCAGAGAACGCACAGCTCTTGCCGAGAAGTACGAGAAAGGTCGTGCAGAAGGTCGTGAGGAAGGTGCCAAAAGTCGTTCCGTTGAGATTGCAAGGACTATGTTGGCGATGAATATGCCTCTTGATACAATAGCTCAGGCAACAGGTTTGAGCAAAGAGGAGATAAAGAGCCTTTCGTCTTGAATCATGTTATTCAGATATAATGTTTAATCCTCTCTAATACAATAATTCTTACACAAAAACCAATGAAAAATCGAATTGAAAAAATTGTAGTAATCTTGTTTGTCTTTGTCATGTGCTTATTGATGTCTATATCAGCACATGCAGGGAATCGTTATTTCTTTAGTTCTACAACTATGCCTTCTGAGATTGGGTTGGATGGTGTGACAATCAAACGAACAGTTAATTGTAATGCGGTTGAACGAGCTAGGAAAATTTTTGGTTGTCAGGTGGATTATTATGCAAAGTTAAAATCTAATGAAGGATCTGCTACAGAATTTAAAATCAATACGAGTAGGGAAGGAGTACTGCTTGTTTATTATGCAAGATCATGGAGCGATGGTTCAACTGTAAATGATGGTAATGACTTGAAAATTGCAGGTAAGAATGGTTTCGCAGAATATAGTGAAATGAAAACCTCGCTTGTTGATGGAGTGAAATATTATGTTCTTGATACTGGTGAATATACGATGACGGCAAATAATTTGTGTGCCGTGTATGGTTTTGTATATCTGCCAGGTCAAGTGGCTGCATATAATACGAGGGGCAAGGGTGATGTTAGTTTTATTGGACAATGTTGTAATAGTTGCAGTAATCTTCCTGTTTTAAGTGAAGAAGGCTGGGATTTTGGTGGTTGGTATAAAGATGAGGCTTGCACAGAGAAGGCTATGGATGGTGATGTTATAAATTCACCTACAGTTCTCTTTGCTCGTTGGACAAAGATTCCTACTGTAAATGTGTGGGATCTTACAAAAAATATCAAACAGAATATTAATGGTCTGAAAATAAAGTATGACGGACTAATTATTCATGGTTCTAATAGTTCTGTTGAAGGAATACGTTCCGATATCAATAATGTTAATGGACTTGGGTTTATGCGACGGGGCTTAAAACAAGATTCAGAAAAGTATGATTGCGTAGAATTTACTCCAAATTATGACGGAGAGTTGTCTGTTACCTATAAATCAGCAAATTCTGGTGCATATAATAGAATATGTGCGATAGGTACAGATGTAGTTGCTGGCTCTGACGTTGATGTGTTAAAGAAAAATACAGATATCGTAGCTTGTGGATATGCTGATGGTGTAAATTGGAAAACTCTTCAGGCGAAGTTAAAGGCTGGCACTACATATTATATCTATATGGCTACTACTGGTGGCATATCGATTTCTGGAATGAAATACACAGCTTCTGCCTCTTCTGCTGATGTGGATGGCAATAGCGTCACTCTCACCACTACTGCGAATATGCAGGGATGGCGTGCGTTCTATGACCAAGATAACAGCTATACCGTTGATGAAAATACAAATGTGTATATTGCGGTGAGTGTTGATGATGGTGATGAGAACGACAAAACGCAGACTGTGAAATTCATTAACAAGACTGGAAGGAAGGTGCCTGTAGGCTGTGCCGTAGTCTTGCATTCTGATGCAGTTCAGGCAGATGGTACATATCTCATAACAATGACAAAGGACGCTAATCCTTACGAATATAATGTTGGTGATAATCTTCTCAGACATTCCGAAGGGAGAACTGCGGTTAATGCCTATCGCCTTGGATACCGTTCGGGAGAGGGTAATGGAGTTGCATTCTATTCTTGGAAAGCCGATAATCCAAGTGAAGGTATAGTTTATCTGGAACAGCCAAGTAATAGTGCCAAGATTGCATTTGAGATAGAGGATGCTCCTACAGGTATCGCTTCTATTCATAATGAGCAAGATAAGAGTAATCAGTACTTTAACCTCAACGGACAACGTTTGGCTGCTCCGCAAAAGGGCTTAAATATTATAAACGGTAAAAAATGTATAGTGCGATGAAAAAGGAATATATAAAGCCAACTTGCAGATTTCATAAGTTGAAATGTTGTGATATGATGGCACAGACTGGTACCAGATCATTACGAATTATTAGTAATGAGAGTGATGCAAAGGTAGAGGCTGAAGAATGGTCTGATTAAAGTGAATGTCTATTCGATGAATAGAAAAAGATGAGCAACAAGTTGCTATTAACTGACAATAATTGCCAATCTTACCAATCTTTACCCAATAAAGCAAGTAAGCAATTTTATTTTTATAATCAAGAATTAGAGAATTAGAGATTTTTCTTTTGAATTTATAAGAATTTGAGAAAGGCGCTTACGCTCTTGCTAATCGCGACCGTTTCCAATGCTACGCAAGTAGCAAAGTTCTCTCTTTCGCATTAATTCAATTTGGACTTTCCCTTCGGCCGTCGAGCTAAATCTTCTCTAATTCTCTAATTCTTGATAAAAAATAATTCTGTTCATTTACTTATGGAAAAAAGATTGCGTAGATTGGGAACTTGCTTTCGCTTGTTGAGCCTTAGTGAAAATTTATTGTCAGTTCAAGCACCAAAGGTGCGCATTTGTGTGATTTCATCGAACTCACGTTGATGTTATATAGCAACAAGCCCCGTCACGAAGGTGATGGGGCTTGTTGTGTGTATGTCGTTTTTTTACATTTCCGTTTCTGGTGGGGTATAGGGTGCAACGGTGGTTGCTCCCTGACGGTCTATGATGAGCTGAACGAGAGTGAAGTCATCGTATGACTCATCAGGACTGCCTATGCTTGCCACGAAATAGAGGTGGTTGACATCGCTCTTGTCGTATGCCATGCTGAGGAATACTCCATGCTCCTTCGTGTCACGATTCAGCAGACCAGAGAAACTGCTCTTGGTGAATGTCTGAGAGAAGAACTGCGAACCGTCGGCACGGGTTATGGTTAGCTCTACACGATTATCGTGGAAGAGAGAGTCGTGATTATCCACATCTTCAAGACTGGTATCGGCAGCACGACGGATGGAGAAGTTATATTTGCTTCCTGACCATGTGGCTGTGCCGGAGCTTGACTTTGCTGTCATGCTTGTTGCCTTACTCTGTGGCTTGTCGATGATTTTTTCAATCATAATGTCTTCATCCTGCTGTTTGTTCTTGCAAGATGAAAGTGAACCGGCTATCGCCAGTACACACGATATGCTTAGTATAGTATAGATTTTGCTCATTCGTTTGCAAAGATAATGAATTTATTCGGATAACTACTTGTATGGGATGTTAAATAGTCTAAATTAGTGTAAAATCTCAATTTGTTCTTTGGTTAAGAGAAAAATAAATTGTATATTTGCCACGATTTTCAATCAAAACATAAAACCTACTTATTTTATAACTAATTTTCTTTTATCTAACTATGAAACGTAATTTTTTTGTGGGGCTATTGTGCCTTGCCATGTTTCTTGTTTCAGCGTCAGCCTCGGCTGGCTCAAGTGCTTACAAATCCTCTGCCTTCGGCTATGCCGCTGGCACTACTGGTGGTGGAAATTCATCGCCAACTCTCGTGACGACAGCCTCTGCCTTGCAGTTGGCTCTCAATTCCTCTAACTCCGCAGTGATCATCATCACAAAGGATATCACCGTTACTAACCATATCTCGGTTACTGCGAAGAACAAAACCCTCATGGCTCTGCCTGGTGTTAAGCTAATCAGCAACCAGCAGAACTCATCCAATTCTGGAATCCTTTATTTCAAGAAGGGTTCAAGTAACATTATCCTCCGAAACCTTACTTTTGTAGGTCCCGGTGCATACGACTGCAACGGTTGGGATAACCTCTGCTTTGATGGTGTTACTAAGGCATGGGTGGATCATTGCGACTTTCAGGATGGATGTGATGGTAACTTTGACAACAAAGGACTCACCGACAACATCACCGTTTCATGGTGTCGTTTCCGCTATCTGAAATCACCAAGGGCTGGTGGTTCTGGCGGTAGTGATGATCATCGTTTCTCTAATCTCGTAGGCTCTTCCTCTTCGGATAAGCCAAGCGACGGCAGATATTCCATGACATGGGCTTACTGTTGGTGGGACAATGGATGTGTGGAGAGAATGGTGCGCGGCAGAAATGCAGACCTCCACTTCCTCAACTGCTCTTGGACATCATCGGCAGCACACTACTATGTAGGTCCTCAGAATGTGAGTGCACAGTTTGACGGTTGCTATTTCGGTACGCCTTCAAAGCCTGTTTCTGGCAAGAACTATATCTTCTACCAGAACTATGGTGGTTCAAATAGCTGTCGCTTCAACAACTGTCAGGGCAATTCCTCATATATGCAGAACTCTGGCAATGCCTTCTGGCCTTCATATAGCTTCAACACACTTTCAGCCTCTACGGCAAAGTCGGAGCTTGCAAGCTATGCAGGTGCTACTCTCAACGTGACCACAAGCGGTAGTGTTTCAGAGAAAGGTTCTAACAATGGTGGTGGCAATAATAATGGTGGTGGTACTTCTACCGTATCTGACTATATCGTAGTTGCTGCAAACAATGCCTCTTCGCTCATCAATGCTATCAATACGGCAAATAGCAAGGCTTCAAGCAGCAGTCGTGCCTATATCTTCGTGCCAAATGGAACATACGACCTCGGAACGGCATACAACACAAAGATTTCAAGCTATGTGTCAATCATAGGTCAGAGTCGTGATGGCGTTATAATCAAGAATAGTCCTACGACTGAAGGACTTGGCACAACTGCTACCCTCTACACCACAGGAAGCAATATCTATATGCAGGATATTACGCTTAGATGCCGTGCTCCATACAACTACTCAACTAAGGCTGAGCGTGGTGTGGCTTGGTGGGATCATGGTACGAAGAACATAATGAAGAATGTATGTCTCGACGGTACTCAGGACACATACTGGAGCAATGGTTCACAGGGTATGCTCGCTTATTTCGAGGGTGGATACATCAAGGGAACAACCGACTTTATCTGCGGTTCAGGTTCTGTGTTCTTCAATAGCGTGAATATCTATTGTCAGAATTCTAATAACAAGACTTCTGGTGATTGTATCACCGCACCTTCTACATACGCTTCAGAAAAGGGATATGTATTCCACTACTGCGGAATCTCAGGTGAGAGTTCACAGAATGGCACATATAACCTCGGACGTCCTTGGCAGAACAGTCCTGCGGCTGCATGGCTCAACACTAAGTTCATGATTATGCCGTCATCAGCAGGTTGGACAAAGATGAGTAGCGGTCTTGTACTCCGTTTCCACGAGTATAATAACACCTATAACGGTACTGCGATAGCAGGACATTCTCTCAACGCCCTTGGTGGTGCTAATGGTTCAGAGTCGCTCTATCTCTGGAGTACATCAGGCTATGCCCTTACCGATGTTCTCGGTTCTTGGGGACAGACCGCATATTCTTCATGTGCTCAGCTCTCAGCACCAACACCTTCAATCTCAGGCACAACGCTCTCATGGTCGGCTGTGAATGGTGCAAAGGCATATCTCATAGAGCGAGGCGGACAGTTCGTAGCTATTACCACATCTACCTCTTACACCGTGAATGCAACAGGCTCTTACACAATCCGTGTGGCTAATGCAATGGGTGGATTCGGTTCTGCAGGTGGAGCGGCTACATATTCTGGAAATACTGGCAATTCCGGTAATTCTGGTAACTCCGGGAACTCAGGCAATACCAATGCCTCTGACATCGTATGGGATTTCAGCCGATTCACCACCAAGCTTATTCTCACGGGCAGCAATTACGAGTACTACTATGATGGTTTGAAGCTTGTGGGCAACACATCCGAGAGCTATACCAACGACTATGCTACGACTGGTGGCTTCCATTGTAACGGCACAAGTTCTTCAAATACCCGTATGATAAGATACACACCTCGCACCAACGGTACGCTGACCGTTTACTTCAAGTCGAATAATGCTTCTGACAACAACCGTACCACAGCGATAGGTACAGGTATCGGTAAACCGATAGTATCTGCTACATGTGCTGTTGGTCAGATTTCGACTTCTGTTTCACAGGGTATAACGTATTATATGTACTTTGTAAGTGGTGGTCAGACCATAACGAAGGTGGTGTTCACCCCATCTGCTGGTGCTAAGGAAATGGATGCTGATCTTGATGTTCAGACAACGGGCATAGCATCTGTTGAGAACACCAAGGCAGATGCTCCTATCTATGACATCTACGGCAAGAGAATCACGAGCCTTGATGCTCTGCCAAAGGGTAGTATGTACATCAGAAATGGAAAGAAATATGTGAAGTAACACAAAGCCCCCGTGCCTCGCAAGAGTGCGGGGGCTTACATTTATGATGTTCTACAAGTTGTTAATTTGCTCTCAATTGTTAATTCTTAAACCATTATAGCGAAAAAAGTGACGAAATGTTTTGCCATTTGTATTCTTTTCCGTATTTTTGCATCGGATTTTCGTTTTATAGCAGCTTTTTGTAGGAGGTAACATAAGTTATGGAGTATTCTCAGCAAATCACAGAATTAGAGATTAACAGTAGGGCGGAGGAAGTCTTTACTGCTATGTCACCACGATGTACCATCGAGGAGATGGATCTGATGCGACGTGCCTATCAGCTTGCACATGATGCCCATGCCTACCAGAAACGAATGACGGGTGAGCCTTATATCATCCATCCTATCGCTGTGGCTCGAATCGTGGCTGTGGAGATGAAACTTGGTGCGCCTCCTGTATGTGCAGCCTTTCTTCATGATGTGGTAGAAGATACTGACTACACGGATGAGGATATGCGACGTTTGTTTGGTGATGACGTGGCTTTCCTTGTCAGGGTGGTTACGAAGCAGAAGAAAGCGAACTATACCATGTCAAAGCAGCTTGATAACTTTAGACAGATGCTTGACTCCATGCACTATGATGTGCGTGCTATCCTCATAAAGCTTGCCGACCGTCTGCATAATATGCGCACGCTAAGTAGTATGCGCCCTGCCAAGCAGATGAAGATTGCGGGCGAGACAGACTATTTCTATGCTCCGCTTGCCAATCGTCTTGGCTTCTACAATATCAAGATCGAACTGGAGAATCTGTCATTCAGGTACAGATGTCCGCAGGTCTATGAGAATATTGTGCAACTAATAGAGAAAGAGAAAGAACAGGACAAGATACGTATGGCTTCGTTCTCAACAAAGATTGATGAGGTGCTGAATGCCAACGGAATACGCTACCGTCGTGAGGTGGCTTACCGCGCTCCGTATAGCCTTTATCGTAAGATGAAAAACACGAAGGTAGATTTCGAGCATGTGGAAGGTCGTCATTTCACGCGAATTGTTTTCCCTGAGGATGTCTATGTCTCTGAGAAGAATATGTGTCTGAACATATATTCATACCTCACGAATTGCTTCCGCGAAAAATCAGGTTCGATGATCAATTATATTGACCAGCCTAAGAGTAACGGCTACCAAAGCTTCCACGTTCATCTTCTTTCAGACTATGGCGTTTGGGAAGAGGTGCATATCTCAAGTGAGAGGATGATACTCAACTCCCGACTGGGTTGCGTGGCTCGCAGAAGGGATAATGACATCAGCGCATGGATTGATGCCATGCGTAACGTGCTGAGGGATGTGGCAAACAATTCTCACGAGAATAAGGAAGGAGAGTCTTATTTCATAGAATCTGTTAGAAGTCAGTTCTATAACGATGATATCACCTGCTACACACCGCAGGGTAGGGCATTGCGTCTGCCTAAGAACTCCACCGTGCTTGACTTTGCCTATAACATTCATACTCAGGTGGGTATGCATGCCAAGTACGCAAAGGTTAATGGTCATTTGGCTTCTATAAAGACCGTGCTGCATCGTGGTGACTGTGTAGAGGTGGGAACAGATGAGAGCGTGGTGCCAAGAGAGGACTGGCGTGGATGTGCCAAGTCGTATAAGGCATTAAGACATATCCATCAGTATCTTGATCGATTGCCAAAGCCTCTATATGACAGATGTCCTGTATGCCATCCTATCCCTGGTGAGGAGGTTATCGGTTTCACGGAGGAAAATGGAAGGATAAGTGTGCACAGAAGGGATTGCTCTGAGGCTATCGCCATGTCTTCAAGATATGGTGACTCTATCGTTGCTGTTGATTTCCAGGCAGAGGAGTCTGTTCTCTATCCTGCAAGCATCACTGTTCATGCTGTTGACCGTCAGCATCTTCTTAGTGATCTTATTGATAGTATTTCCAATAAGTTCCGTCTCTCTATCAATAATCTCCATACAGTTACGGAAGATGAAATAGTTACCTGTACCGTGAATTTCTACGTTCACTCATACGATGAACTTCAAACTATCGTAGATACTATCTCTGACATTCCAGATGTGGATGAGGTGAAGTATAAGAATGATTAAAAAAATGTTACCTTGTTTGGTACCTCTTATAAAATGTAGGTTGGTGAATAGCTAATATGCAGATAGAATGTGAGTTAGATGCAAATCCAGTTGTTAAGTATTACTTTACAACTGAATTTAATTGAAAGCCTTATGATACATAGGTTGCGAATTTGAATGAAAGTGGTACGTTCAATAGGCAATCGTTGTGGATATTGTGAGGTTCCTAATATAGTTCCTAATAAGTTCCTGATAAATTATTAATGTCAGTTCGATGAAAAGCACCGTAGGTGCGACATCTAAAAGGGACTGCCCTGTTAGGTATCGCTCTTTCAGAGCTTCTTCAATCATATGTTTTTAACAATATACGAGTTGATGAAATTCGTCGAATTCTCGTTTGTTAGATGCTTTTCTTGAAATTACTTTGTAGTATGGAATTTGTATCTTGAAGTAATGAAAGGTTAAAGGGACTAAGTGAAGCTGGATGTGCAATCTAAGTCCTATGCAATTCCCTTGCAAATCCCATGTAAGTCCCATTTTCCGCCTATTCTAAGGAACGGTTTTATAGCGGAGTAGAAGCGAAGGACAAGCGAAGGTAAAGAAGAGACAAGGGGGGATTGAATTGGGTGTAATACTCTGTGAATGAAAAATGAAAAAAGTTTTAGAGGGCGAGTATTATACCATTGCTGTTTTAAACGTAAGTTTTGACTGATTATCAGAGTGTTAGATGAGGTGTAATACCCTTGGAAGTATTACACCAAATTCGGACGATTTGTGTAATAGTGGTGTAATACTTTCGAGAGTATTACACCAATGATAAGATCTTGTGATTCAAAATGTTGACGTGCTCACAAGTGCAATGGTGTAATACTATGCGTTGAAAACTTTGTTGATTTTTATGCCTATGAGTATTACACCACTATCACATCTGATGCTTTCTTGTTGATATTGAGCTTATTAGCATAAGAAATGCGGTTGCAGAGCCTTGAAAATGCTTTACAACCGCAAAAAGTGTGTTATAGAGAATCGGAAAAATTAATCGTAGAATCCTGGCTGCTTGTACTCAATGCCGAGTTCCTTGTCAACGGTAGCCATAACGCCCTGAATCTGTCCCATAGCGAACATACGACCGAGGAGAGTATAGCCAGAGTTGTGACCGTGGTTGGTCTCGTCGAATACGCCGCCTGGCTCGTCTGTGAAGGTCATACCGTGGTCAACACGCATTGGGAGACGACGACCTGAGTTGCACTTGCCTTCTGCCTCAGCCTTTTCGAAGATACGGGTAAGCTCAATGAGATGACCGCGACCGCCGAGGTGACTTGCCTCTGTGAAGTTTCCGTTAGGGAAGATGTGGCAAGAACGGAGGTGAACGAAGTGTGTACGATCAGCGAACTTCTCTGCCATTGCGATACAGTCGTTGTGCTCACCTGCTGAGAATGAACCTGCGCAGAATGTGAGACCGTTGTGCTTGTTTGGAACAGCATCGAGGAACCACTGGATATCCTCTGTGTTGCCTACGATACGTGGCAAACCGAATACAGGATAAGGAGGATCGTCTGGATGTACGCACATATTGATGTCGTACTCATCGCATATTGGCATAATAGCCTCAAGCCATGTCTTCATGTTGTCCTGAAGCTTAGCCTTGTCGATGTCCTTATAGAGAGCAAGAAGGTCACGGAACTTCTGAACTGGAGCTGAATCGCCCTCGCTGAAGTTACCAGAAACGAATCCCTGTGTCTTGATGATGATGTTCTCAACCATTGCGTGGTCGAACTCAGGAGTAGCCTTTGCCTTGATCTCATCAGCCTCTGCTACGAGGTCACGACCCCATTTGTGAACCTTTGAGAACTCAGCCCAATCCTCACGAGCACCTTCGCGCTTGAGGATGTAGATATCGAAGTATGCAAACTCACCCCAGTTCATGTAGAGATTGCTTGCACCATTTGGATTCTTGTGCTCGAGGTCGGTACGTGCCCAGTCGAGTACTGGCATGAAGTTATAGCAGATGCACTTGATACCCTCTTCGCCGAGGTTACGGAGGCTCTGCTTATATACCTCAATCTGATGATCACGGTCAGGACCACCGTACTTGATAGTCTCAACGACTGGGAGTGACTCAACTACGCTCCACTTCATTCCGTAAGACTCGATGTACTCCTTAAGCTCATGAATCTTCTCGCGTGTCCATACCTCGCCGAGTGGTACGTCGTGCAATGCTGTAACGATACCCTCAACGCCTATCTGCTTTAACTGTGCAAGAGTGATCTTATCCTTCTTGCCAAACCATCGCCATGTTCTTTCCATTAAAAAGACCCACCCCCTAACCCCTCCCATAAAGGGAGGGGAGTAGTATGTTTATTCTCCCCATGGGTGGATAGCGGGAGTTTTAATTATATTTTACAAAATAGACCCTTGGTGATAGTAAATAGCTAGAAATACTATTTACTCCCCTCCCTTTATGGGAGGGGCTGGGGGTGGGTCTATCTAACACTTACATACTTATGCAATGTATTCCTTACTGCGCCATTACCTGCGTAAAGCTCCTTGACGTAGCCCTCAATCTGCTCGCCGAGACCAGCCTCGTAGAGGTTGAGACCGAATACATCCTTGCGGGTGTAGAGCTTCTTGAGGCATGAATAATCCTGATCTGCCTTGCCGATTTCGAGAGGTGCAACGATAGCCTGAAGCTCCTCGAGCAATGGATCGGTAGATGGCTCGAATGCGTTGCCGTTATCATCAATACCCTTGAGGTAGCGAGCATAGCCAGCAAGTACGAGTGGGATGAGCTTGAGGTTATCCATGTCAAGACCACGAGCTATGTACTTCTTGATAGTCTCACCGAAACGGATTGGAAGCTTCTGTGATGTATCTGTAGCAATACGCTGTGGAGCATCTGGCATGAATGGGTTAGGCAGACGCTTGTTGATGACAGTACCAATGAACTCGTATGGGTTGAGCACGCCTGGATCTGTAACAACAGGCATAGCCTCGATATAACCGATCTTCTGGATGAATGCACGGAGATCATCATCAGCCATTTCAGCAGAGATAAGGTCGTAGCCGAGCATACAGCCATAGATTGACATTGCGGTGTGGAGTGGGTTAAGACAGGTAGTAACCTTCATTGTCTCAACCTGATCAACGGTCTCGCGTGTGGTGTAGAGAGCACCACCAAGCTCCAATGGTGGGCGACCGTTGGTATAGCTGTCCTCGCAAACGAGGTACTGAACTTCTTCGGCATTTACGAATGGAGCGGTAAATGTCTTCTTCTCGGTAATGATGGTGTTGTTGTCCTCAAAGCCATCCTCTGCAAGCATAGCCTGAACCTTCTCGTGTGGACGAGGAGTGATCTTATCGATCATTGACCAAGGATATGAAATCTTCTTGTTGTCGTTGACGTAAGCAAGGAATTCCTTTGGTGCAAGACCATCATTAACCCACTTCTCTGCGTATGCAAGAACACCAGCCTTAACCTTGTCGCCGTTGTGAGAGCAGTTATCGGTTGACTGGAGTGTGAGTGGTAGCTGACCTGCCTTGAAACGCTCAAGGAGCAATGCTGTGAGCTTACCCATAGCAAATACTGGTGTGAGACCGCGCTCAAGATCAGCAGGAGCTACGCTATAACCTTTCTCAGTGATGGTGAAAGTAACCATCTGGAGTGATGGAGCCTTGAAGATCTCTACGAGACGTGCCCAGTCTTCTGCAAACTGGAAATCAGCCTTGAGTGACTCGGTAACAGATGCGATAACCTTCTTCTCGATAGTGCCGCTTGACTGGAGGCTAACCAAGAGAGAGAGGTTGCCGTAAGGACGATAAGCCTTGTCTATGATCTCGTAGTCGAAACTCTCTGCCACGATTACGCCACGGTCATACTTGCCAGTGTTAAGAGCATCGTTGAGGATGGCAGCAGGGAAGGCACGGAAAATGTTTCCGGCACCGAAGTGAACCCAAGTAGGCTCGTCGTGAGTCTTCTTGGCTACTGCTGCGATATCATACTTAGGAAGCTCGTAACCCTTGCTTTCCCATTCTGCAACATTTGCGTTGCCTGATAGAATTTCAGTA
>CACYXI010000012.1 GCA_902778265.1 uncultured Bacteroidales bacterium
TGAAGGAAAACGGTTTCTACAATCAGCTATACTGCGGTTGCGAGTTCAGCATACGAAAAGAGAAATTAGAGGAAAGTGTAAAGTAGAAAGTGTAAAGAATATGAAAAGAACATTAGCTGTTATATCTCTTGCTTTTATGGCTCTTACAGGCTTCGCACAGGATTTCTATCTTGGCGCGGACATCAGTTGTAAGACTGAACTGGAGAGCAAGGGTAGAAAACTATACAATTGGAAAGGTGAGGAGCGTGAATGTACTGCCCTGATGAAGGAGATGGGCATGAATGCCATCCGCTTGCGTGTGTGGGTTGATCCTTCGGAGCATGAAAACTGGTGCAACAAGGAAGACCTGTTGGCGAAGGCAAAGCGTGCTAAGGAACTCGGTATGGAGGTTATGGTGGATTTCCATTATAGTGACTGGTGGGCTGATCCTGCCAAGCAGAACATTCCGAAGGCATGGGAGAAACTATCGTTCAAGAAAATGTGCACGGCATTGGCTACCCATACCAACGAGGTGCTTACTCTTCTGAAGGATAATGGTATAACCCCTAAATGGGTGCAGGTGGGAAATGAGACAAGCAATGGCTTGCTCTGGCCTCTCGGAAAATTCGATCAGAACCCAAAGCAATATGCAGGATTCTTTGCTGCGGGATATGATGCCGTTAAGGCTGTTTTCCCTGATGCACAGGTCGTCGTGCACCTTGACAGCGGCTTTGATAGCAGTCTTTATAGTCGTAACCTCGATGCTTTGAAGGATAACGGTGCCAAGTGGGATATTATCGGTATGTCTCTCTATCCATATTGGGCAATGAAGTCGGGTAAGGAGTCTAATGCCGTTATGACTATCCACGACTGCTTGAAGAATATCCGTCGCGTGAGCGAGAAATACGGTACTGACGTTATGATCGTTGAGACTGGCTATGAGGTCGATGAGCATAAGCCTTGGCTCATGGAGCAGGGTAGGGAACAGTATGCTGAGCTTATCCGTAGGATGAAGAACGATACTAAGGGCCGTTGCAAGGGTGTGTTCTACTGGGAGCCTGAATGCCGTCCGTCGCAGTATAATCTCGGTGCATTTACCGAGGAAGGAAAACCGACGACCATAATGAGAGCCTTGCTCGATGAACAGATTCGTGAGGGTAAGATGGATATGGCTGCGAAGTATGACCGTAAGCTTGTCAAGCTCCACACTACTGAGGGCGACATTATTATTGAACTGTATAACGAGACGCCCAAGCATCGTGATAACTTCCTTCGACTTGCCAAGACAGGTGCGCTCGATTCAACTCTCTTCCATCGCGTCATAAAGAATTTTATGATACAGGGTGGCGATCCTGACTCTAAGACCGCCACTTACACCTCTGTAGATAATCCTACGCCACTCGGCAACTCTGTCGTACCGGCTGAGAATGGCGAGGAGCATATAGATGCCGAGATTCTCTATCCTCAGTACTTCCATAAGCGTGGAGCGCTTTGTGCAGCGCGTGATGGAGATGACAAGAATCCAGAGTTCAAGAGTTCCACTTCTCAGTTCTATATCACATGGGGTAAGTGGCCGGTGCAGAAGGGCAAGAATCCGTACAAGGAATGTCTTGAGTACTACGAGGGCTATCAGCAGAGCGGCACTCCGTGGCTTGATGGCGGCTATACCGTTTTCGGGCAGGTCATTTCTGGTCTTGATGTGGTCGATAAGATTCAACAAACTGAAACGGATGGTCTCAACCGACCTTTGATAGATGTTAGAATCCTGAAGTTTGAGGTGTTGAATTAGCAAAAGTATAAATTGAGAAGTAAAAAGTATGGTTACGATTCATACTTTTTACTTCTAATTCTATTAATTTGAAAATGAACCGATTATATTTGTTTTTTGTGTTACTCTCAGTTTCTGTTTTCACCTTCGCAAAAGGTGAAGATCAGTTGAAACCTCGCCTTGTGGTGATGACCGATATTGGCGATTGTGATGTGGAACCAGATGATATGCAGTCGGCTATCAGGTTGATGGCGTATGCCGATATGTTCGAGATAGAGGCTATAATGACTACCGTGGGATGGAACTGCGACCCTTATCCTGAAGAGTGGGCGCAATATCTTGATAAGGTCGTGGAGGCATACGGCAAGGATGTGCATAATCTGATGGCACGTTCGAAGCAGAAAGATTTCCTATCGTTGGATAAGGAGAATGGCAAGCAGACCATCGGCTACTGGCCAAGTATGGAATATGTGAAGTCGCGTTGTATGGCTGGCAGTCATAAGGCTGGAATCGGAGTCATTGGCAAGGATAACGATAGCGAAGGCAGCGAGTTCCTTATAAAGCTTGCTGATGAAGATGACGAGCGACCGATATGGGTGGCAACATGGGGAAGTGGCAATACGTTGGCGCAGGCTATATGGAAGGTTAAGCAGACGCGCACTCCAGAGCAGTTGAAGACGTTTCTGAATAAGTTCCGTGTTTATACCATAACAGATCAGGATATGGTGTATGCCATGCGTATGAATCGAGCATATAGTTCGCACCAGTGGATGCGCAGAGAGTTTAAGAATGACCTGAAGTTTATCTGGGATGAAGGAACATGGCAACTGCAATGCGAACTTGGCAAGCAAGCATGGAATAGGCATCAGGAAATGATTCAAGGGCATGGCGAACTGGGCAAGATATACCCTAACTATAAATGGGGTGTGGAGGGTGATACACCTTCGTTCCTGTACATAATGTCTAATGGACTCAATGATCCTGAAGATCCTACACAGGCAGGTTGGGCAGGATGCCATAAGTTTGGTCTTTGTGTCGACTCGCTGACATACGCATGGACTTCTTGGCAAGAACCTCAGAAGAGCATTACGGAGGGCTATAAGCGTCGTTTCTATGAAGCAGAGCTGAATGACTTCTGCGCCCGTATGCAATGGGCGAATGATGGTAAGGGAAATACCAATCCGCGTGTCCTTATTAAAAATAAGTTCTCGCTTGCTCCTATTCATATAAAGGCAAAGGCAGGTGATAGTATTCCATTATCGGCTGTTGTATCAGATGAGGAAAAGGATAGTTGCTCGATTAACTGGTGGGTGCAACCAGAGGCTTCTACTTATCAGGGAGAAGTGAATGTCAGAAATTTATCTATGGGAACCGCTGCTATTTCCGTTGATGTACCGAAGGATGCGAAGGGCAAAACTATTCACGTTGTGTGCGAAGTAAAGGATAATGGAGAGATTCCATTGACTTCGTATGCCAGAGTGATTCTGGAGGTTGAGTAGAGAAGGAGGTAAATGAAAAATGAAAAGTGAAAAATGAAAAATACAGGTTAGTATATATTGCGAAGAAAGATAGCGAATGCTACTAACTTGTATTTTTTATTTTTCACTTTTCATTTCCACGTGTTAATTGTCTGTATTACACTCATATAGGTGATATTGACGGAAAGTGTTTGAGATACAGAGAATTTTGTGTTTTCGCTAAAATAATACTATGCTGAAAACGTAGAAAATACACTAATTTAATTTGCGAAAAAGATTGAAATTCCTTGTAAAAAATTTGGAGGAACCAAACTTTTTTTGTACTTTTGCAAATGTCAAACAGAAAGACATTCAGTCTGAGTTTGTACAATAAGAAAGAAAAAGCATTCTCCTTTTTTGTGACGTCTGCTGTCGCTTTCATAAATTTTACATTTATTCCAATTAATATTCAATCATAGAGGCTGGTTGTAGAAACCACAATTGCTAATTTAAACAATTAACCACTAATACAGTATGAAAAAGAAAGTTGTATTCTTTGATATGGACAATGTCCTTGTTGACTTTGAATCTGCTTTGTATTCTGACCGGATAAAGGATCAGGTGTCAAAGTATGAGAGTGTAGTAGATGGAGTGAAGAAAACGAATTATGATGACATTCCAGATATTTTTAGTTATTCCAAGCCTGTTGAGGGTGCAGTAGAGGCTCTGAAAACCATTTCACAGAAGTTTGAGGTGTTTATCATTTCGCATGCTTCATGGGCTAATCCTCTTTCGTGGAGCAATAAACTGGAGTGGGTGAAGAAATACTTCGACTCTGATAATGTTAATGGCACGTTCTACAAGCGCCTCGTCTTGGCGCAGGATAGGGATGTGACCACTATGACCGACTCATATCTTGTTGAGGGACAACCGCATCACAAGACTGGTGGCAAGATTCTCTATCTCAACAAGAATAATGGTGATTTCCGTGACTGGTCATCGGTTGTTAATCATCTTATGCAGCAAGCGGTGTAAGGATAATGGGCTCGAAAAAGTAAAAAGGAAAAAATAAAAAGGAAAAAGTATGATTACAATATGCGGCGAACGGCTGACGTGAAAATACTAATCATACTTTTTCCTTTTTAGGTTTACTCAAGCGAGTACTCAACTGTATTTACCACACGTACCTTCTTTATATATGGTGTGTTGACATCGCGATCTTCGATAGAGAACTGTCCCTGCTGCGCGTTACGGATATCACCGAGCTTACTGTCCGAATCCTCAGCAAACTTCTGTGCCGTGGTGCGTGCGTTCTTGGTTGCCTCTTCCACCATCTCAGGCTTGATCTTGTTTAGACCTGTGAATTCGTAGGTAATGGCATTGTTGCCATACTCCTCGCTTACTATTGCTATGCCCTGCTTCATCAGCTCAGACTGGCGACGCATGAGCTGGCGAACCTTATCCACCTCGGAAGAGGTTACGGTAATAACGCTCGTTGCCTTGTAGCGGTAGTTCATAATCTCGTTGCCGTAGTTATCAGCCTGACGGTCGGAGATAACGGGTGGATTGACGCTTATGTCAGAATCCTTGATACCAGCCGACTTTAGGAATGCTATTACGCGCTTATTCTTAGACGTGAGGCGGTCGTACATCTCGGATGGATCGTTACCAATCTCCTTGTAGATGAGTGGCCATGTCACCTTGTCCGCCTTTACCTCGCGTTCAGCGAGTCCCTTGACTGAAACCTTCTTGTCCATCTCCTTGAAGGTAACGATGCCGCTTCGGAGTGAGAAGCCTGCTATCACCACACCTATGGCGATGATTGCAGCAGAGATAATCTTTTCTTTGTTCATAGTCATAAAATTAAAATTAAAAAATGAAAAATGAAAAATTATAAAATACAAGATACATTTTTCTGGTAATTGCATACATGAAAATACTAATCTGTATTTTTCATTTTTCACTTTTCATTTTTCATTTAAGAATACAAGCCTATATTAGGTTGTGTTAGCGACGTGGACGATGCTGTTGCGGACGATAAGAGTGATGTGGTGGAGGAGGAGTAGGGCGGCTGAGTCCCATCTCGCGCTCAACTGAGTGAATCTCATGAAGCGAGAGGTTGCACTTCTTGCATACGTCATGCTTGTTGAACTTATGCTTACCATCCCTGAAGTGCTTCTCCATCTTGCGATCCATCCTTACGCTGAAAGTATTGCCGCAATGCTTAGTGTGATTATGACGGATACGGCAGTTCATGTGTACTGTCATTGTATGTGGATCTTTGTGTGCACCGTACTTGTCAACGTTAGCGCTTGACTTACCGAATGCTGTTGCTGTGCCGAGGATCATCATTCCGATTACCATCATGCTCTTAAATGTTGCCATCATATTATTACTTGTTTTATGAGCCTTGCGACTCGTTAAACTTATGTTCTTTAATTCGATGGCAAAAGTACGCATTTTTGTTTATGATGCAAAAGGAAAAACCATAACCCGACACGGATTTTCCCTAATGTTGGGTAGGGAAAAAATAAAAATAAAAAGTTAAAAGTTAAAAGTAGCAAGTATGATTACTATATATAGCTAATGGCTGCACTAATGGCTGTCGGTATAATACTAACCATACTTTTTACTTTTTATTTTTTACTTTTTACTCATTTATCGCCTCCCTTAGCGCCTCCCTTGCCGTGAAGGCATTGGTCGTAAATTCTGGGATGTTATACGATTTTAGGAGTTTTTTGTCGTAAATGGCAGTTGACTGCGGAACGGCGAATGGCTTTGTGAATGCCTTACCATCCCAATGCATTATGTATGGACGAGTATAGAGACCATCGCCTCTTCGTGAACTGAACACTACCCATTTGCCCGTGCTACTCCAAGTGTGATAGCTATCTGCACGTGGAGAGGTGAGTTTGATTATAGGTGATGTTTGTTGGGTGTTAGTTGGTTGCATCCACAAATCTGCCCCCTTATGCCAGATAGAGAAGTTGCCGTATTCGTGATGGGTGTATAGAATCCATTTGCCATCGGGTGACTCCCTTGGGAATGATATGCTGCCACCCTGAGTATGAGCATTGTATATCGTATCTACCTTATCACCGAACTTGCCCGTGGAGGCATCGAATGGGATGCGGCAGAGGGAATAATGCGCCTTGTCATAGTCGGCAGGAATCTCTACGCTATCGGCCGTGCAATAATATAGCGACTTTCCATCGGCACTCCATGAAGGGAATGTCTCGAATGAGAGTGGAGAATGAATCTGCGGACAAGTAAGCACATCGCCAGTCTGGGTGTCATATACGATAACATCCGAGCGGAAATCGAATACCTCGATACGGTTGATATCGGTGGTATGGAACATCTGCTTTGTGTCGTTTTGCGAATAGGCAATGAACCTTCCCTCTGGATGCCATGATGGATAAACGAACGATGGGGAAGGGGAGAGCTTGTCGGTCTTGCCATTCTTCACTATATATGTTCCGCCGTTGTTCTTGCGAAGGTGAAGCGACATTGTAGAGGCATCACGGTTGCAGAATGAATGGCAGTTCATGCATCCGCCGTTGTTAGCCTTATTGGTGAGGATAGCCTCCTCATCGTATGTCTCAAGATTACGCTGGTATATGCCCATCTCGTTCCATACCTCATAACCAGGTTCAATGAGGCGGTACGAGAGATATTTGTCGATAGTGTCTGCTGATATGGTGATGCTGAACGGATCGTACTCTACCCATTTACTACCGTCATAGCCCTGTATGGTGACTGAAATGGCACCCGCCTTTGCGGTTAGCGTATGCCAGTCGTCGGGCGAAATGCAAAAGCCGTTTTCGTCATCGCATCCCACCACGGTTTCCGTTTCTCCTGATCTGAACACAGCCTGA
Organism: uncultured Bacteroidales bacterium; assembly: GCA_902778265.1. Lineage (GTDB taxonomy): Bacteria > Bacteroidota > Bacteroidia > Bacteroidales > Bacteroidaceae > Prevotella. Next base: position 7,083 of record CACYXI010000012.1, read on the forward strand.
AGGTCTGACAGATTGGATATCGAGTCGCAAAGTGCGAATGTAGGAGAAGCAATGTTGCATGGCATTGTCACCTCACTATAGTCGGGATATATCTGCGCCTTTACTTTCAGCGGAGTTGCGTCCTGATGGGAGAGGGAGCAGGAGACAAGTAATATTGATATTGAATAAGGAAAATATTTAAGCTTCATATTTTCTGAATTAAAAATGAAAAGTGAAAAATTAAAAATGAAAAATACAATATAGTATTTTTGCGTATAGCCATTATCTGAAAAGTGTAATCAGTATTTTATATTTTTTCATTTTTCATTTAACAGATGTTTATAGTACCCTTCGAAATACTCTGGCATAGGTTTCGCGAGATCCTTTGAACCGCTGAACTCGTCAGCCATCTTCACAAACAGAGTGTCGTATCTGGCAAGGATATATAGCGAACCGAGATACTGCAACGTAACCCTGCACTGACGTGTGCCGCGTGTGTTGCGAGCAATATGCAGAAGATCGTCATCCAAGCCCTTGATACCAGAGAAACGGTTATCGTCGAATATACACTTGCGCTTCTCCGCTATCTCCTTTTCCGAAGGCTTCCAATCCTTGTAGTAAAGTGTTTTCGACAATATCAGCTGATATTTCTCAGCCACCTCTTTCTGTCCGAATATAAGGTTGGTCTCTATAAGTCGCTGAAGCATACGTGGCGAGAGGTTAAACATCTTCTCATTCGTCTCGAATGCGTAGCGTTGACTCTGCGCAATGTGTCCGAAAGAGAAATACACATCGCTCAATAGTCCTGCCACCTCTGCCGTCTGTATCTGACTCACATAGATGCTGTTGATGTCCTCCACAGGTTGGTCGAGAAGCTTATCGCCCAACTGTTCCTTCTCTGCCAATGCCATGTTAAGGCTGTTTTGATGCAGAAGGTTGGTGATGCGCCCATTCTCGTTGCATAGGTCGATAATTTCATCCCATTGGTGGTGGCGAACATAGTTGCTCATGCGCATATACATAAGGCTGCTCTTTGCCCCATTGTCGCCGATATCGATAAGGTATTTCGGATTTATGTTGCCCATCCAGCTCGTAAGCGATACGGCACTTGCTATGCATATCACCGCGCTGATGATGCTTGCCATGAGCTTCTTCTTCAGCAAGCGTGTCAGAATGAGGTCAATAATAGCCATATACAGCATCATGACAAGAGTCATCACCGCCGTTCCATGCCAAGGGTGGGCAAAGAACTGGAGGAAGAAAGCTTTGATGCACCCCATTGCTCCGTACGACGACAGCATCACATCGTAGTAGTCGCTATCGTAGTAGAATGTTCTCCATCCCTCGGCATATTGCAGGGCTGGAGTAGCACGGTATAATATAATGGGCAAAATAATAATGACAGCCCCCCATCCCACCAGGGGGGAGTATTTCTTTATCGTATTGACGCTCATTTCTTTATGTACGTTATATTCCCCATCCCCCCAATAATAGGGAGATGGGGAGTTCTTACTGTTCCTTCACATACTCCGATGGTGATACTCCGTACAGCTCCTTGAATGCCGTAGAGAAATGGTTCGGAGTGCGGTAGCCCACGAGATACGCAACCTCGGATATTGAGCATTTCTTCTGGCGAAGCAGCTCGGCTGCCTTGGTAAGACGTATGTTGCGGATATAGTTCGTAGCCGACTGGTTGGTCAGCTCCTTCAGCTTGCGGTAGAGGTGCACACGGCTCAGTCCTACCTCAGAAGCGAGATACTCGGATGTGAGGTCTGGGTTATCCAGATTGTCGTTGATGCACTTCACCAATCGCTCTAGCAGTTTCTCGTCGGCTGACAGAATCTCTGGTGTCGTGATCTGATCCGTTGGAAGCTCGTTGCCCTTGAATGTGTTGCGCAGTTTCTCCTGGCGCAACAGTAGGTTGCCGATGAGTGTCTGCAGCAATGCGAGGTTGAAAGGCTTGGTGACGTATGCGTCTGCCGTTGCCTGAAGTCCCTCTATGCGGTCGCGGTCGCTGCCCTTTGCCGTGAGAAGTATGATAGGCAGGTGACTGAAGCGCACGTTCTGACGTATCAGTCGGCACAGCTCAATACCGTCAATCTCAGGCATCATAATATCGCTTACCACGATGTCAATCTTCTCCTTGTTGAGCATCTGGTATGCCGTCTTGCCGTCGGCACAGTCAATGATGTTGTAGATAGAAGCCAGTTCCTCGCAGAGGAAAGAGCGTATCTCGTCGTCATCATCAACTATGAGCAGCGTCTTGCGCGATTTCAGCATATTTCGATCGTTGCTTGCGTCAGGAGCTGCAATCACGCTTTCCGTAGCCTCCTGTTCTGGCAACAGCTTACCAGTTGCAATCTCCGTAGAACCGGTCTTGAGAGGCAGAACAACCGTGAAGCTTGCTCCCTGACATTCAGGATTGTCGCTCACGCTGATGCTACCCTTATGAAGCTCCACCAGAGCCTTTACGAGGTTCAGACCTATGCCCGTACCCTTTACGTATTTGCCGTTGGTGCGTACCTGATAGAATCGGGTAAAGATGTTGCGCTTCTCCTCGTCAGGTATGCCGATGCCCGTGTCGGTCACGTTGAGCAGCAGGTTCACGTCGCTGCCTGCCTTTAGCTCAGTCTTCGGATCAAGGTCTATGCTCACCGTCACCTTACCATTCTCCGGAGTATATTTCAGCGCGTTGCTCAAGAGGTTGAGCAGAATCTTCTCGAAGCAGTCGGTATCAAGCATCACGTTTACGTGTCCGTTGGTGTTGTCTATCAGCGTGAGTGTCTGCCTCCTGCTCTGCGCAATATCCTCGGTATATGCCACCACTCCCTTCACGAATGGACTCAGAGCTACGTCCGTGCAGTTCAGTTCCATCTTGCCGCGATCAATCTTACGCAGGTCCATAATCTGATCCGTGAGTCGCAGCAGTCGGTCGGCATTACGGCTCATAGTGTTGTACAGGCGCTGTCGCTCATCGTCATGATCGGTAGTCATGAGCTTCTGCAATGGTGTGGAAATGAGGGTGATAGGAGTGCGCAGGTCGTGTACGATGTTCATGAAGAACTGCAACTTATGCTCCTTTGCCTCCTCCTCGCGCTGATGCTCGCGGATGCTGCGGTGTAGCTTGCGGCGGCGGCGTATCTCGATAAGCGTCATATACACCACGCTTGCGAATATTATAAGCCAGATGAGCAATGCCCACCATCTCAGATACCATGGGTAGGCTATGTAGATGCAAGTCTCCGTTATCTCCGAGTCGTGACCGTCAATGATGGTTTTGGTGTAGAGCACGTGGTTACCGCTCGATACACCGTTGAACACCACGCGGTTCTGTGGCATAGGTAACGTCTCCCAGTTGCCGTTGTCAAGCTTGTAGCTGTATGCTATGCGGTGCGTCATATAAAGAGGTAGTGCGGCAAACTCCACGGTGAACGTGTTGTCGTCGGCCTCAAGATTGTATGCCATAGCATTGTCAGGACCTATGAATCGCTCGTTGGCACGCAGAGCAACAACGCGTGTAGTGCACTTGGTGCTCCTCTCGCCTATGTGGTTAGGGTAGAAGAAGGTGATACCATTGATGCCACCAAACCACAGTCGGCCGTCGTGCGAGCGGAGGCACGCATTCTTGTAGAACTCATTGCCCTGCAGTCCGTCGCGTGAGGTGAATGTCTCGCTTGTGTTGTCCTTCAGGTTGAAGCGCACCAGTCCTGTGCTCGTACTGAGCCACAGATGCCCGTCGTTGCCCATCTGCACGGCGTATATAGAACTGTTAGGCAATCCGTTCTTCTTCGTAATAGAGCGCAGCTTGTCGGTGTTGGTGTCGAGCAGCGTCACGCCCTTCGATGTGGCGAAGCCTAGCGTGTGGGCGTCGATGCGTATGATGCTGTATATAATCTCCGACTCGCCTATGCGGTGCGTCGTCTTCTTGGCATCGCCCGGCTTGAACCATACTACGCCGTCGTACGTACCGGTATATATTCGGTCGGTGTTGCGGTCGTAGAATATAGAGTTAGTCCATCGCGTGCCGTCCTTATCCATATATTGCGTCATCACGTTGCGCTGAGCATCATAGCGAATGATACCCTTGCCCATCGTTGCCGCCCATATCGTTCCGCGCATATCCTCTATAAAGCCATATACGCTCGTCTTTCTGCCAGGCAGTCCCTCTATCGATACATAGTTTGCCTTACCCGTGGTAGGGTTGAACGTACCGCAGCCACGACTATACGATCCGAACCAAAGTCTGTTCTTTGAGTCGCAGAACAAGCCCTGTATTGTCGTTGGCAGATCTTCCGTGCCGGTGCCGAGGCGGAACTTGGCAAACTGCTTAAAGTCGGGTGTTATGCCATACAGGCCTCCGTTATCGGTACATACCCATATCTTCTTGTCGCCTGTCTCAATGATAGAGGTCACGCAGCGGTCGCCTATCAGGTCATACTTCTGCGAGCGGCGACCTATGTAGCCGAATGGTGCCGAGCTGTGCGATGCCATGAACACACCCTTCTGATACAGAGCCATCCAAATATCGCCATAACGGTTCACGTAGAGCGAGTGCGCCTTTTGTGATGAAATATCCACGAACGGATCATCAAACTGATGCGACATCACGAACTCATGCGTGCGTATGTTGAACAGCATCACGCCGTTGCCGTCCGTGGCAATGCAGAGATTGTCAGAATTTGGCATCGTCTTCACGTCGCGAATCTTCAGTACCCCCTCCGTACCCTTCACCAGGTCGAAGTGGCGCGTCTTTGCATTATAGTAGTATAAGCCAGACTCTACGTCGCCTGCATACAGCAGTCCGTCATGTCCCACGCACAGGCTTGAGAAGTTGTACTCCGAGCCGTCATAGTTCCTCACGTGGTGCAGCTTGCCCTTGGTGTCGGCATACATCACACCGTCAGCCTGTCGCTCAAGCCAGATACTGCCGTCGGGTGTGCGTGCCACGCGGTGTATGTCGTGCGTATTGCCCGTAAAGGGATTCTTCTTCACCGTTATCTCACCGTTCTTGTCCACCAGCAGCGTAAAGGCATTAGTGCCGCCGAGGAAGAACTCACCATCGGCAAGTCTCAGGATGGCATTCACGTTGCCCATCGACACGCCGATGCTCTCGGTCGAGATGCGAGGTGAGAAGTCGTCGGTCTGTATGCGATACACCTGTGCACCGTTGATAGTGCCTATCACCACGTTGCCCACCGAGTCGGCGCACACCGTGCGAATGAAGTTATGGCTCAGAGAGTGTGGATTATTCGGGATGTTGCGGTAGGTAACGAATCGTGCACCGTTATACTTGCACAGTCCGTCCTCCGTTGCCACCCATATCATTCCGTGGCGGTCCTCCTCAATCTTGTTTACAAGACTGTTAGGCAGGTCGGCATCGGAGGTAAAAAGCATGTTAAACTGCGCATTGGCTGCCATCGCGGTCAGTGCCAGTAAGGATGTTGTCAGGATAGTCTTCTTTAACATTTCAAATGTTTTAGGTAGTTGTTTCGATTAAGGGGTTCCTTAGCACGGATAACACAGACTTTTTTTATTTCTTCCTGTCTGTTCCGCGTTTTTTCCGTGTCCTGTTTTCTCAAATAAAAAAAAGAGACATCGGAATATAATTTTTGCGAGTACAAAAGTATAAAAAAAAAATGACACTACCAAGAAAAAAGTGCTAAAAAAATCCCATTCTCGCTATGCGAGATGAAAAAACACTAATTATCAATTACTAATTACGAATTACCTGTTTAGCTTCTGACGCTTAATGAATGGGCGAAAAAAGTAACTAGGTAATTAGTAATTTGTAATTCGTAATTGTAATAGGGTATTACTAAAAATTACTTGACCACTTGACCAAAAAGTTCAATCTGTACGGATAAAAAGCCTTGTAAAGGCGCAATAATATAGGCATGGGTATAACCCATGTGTCATTATTCTCCATATCCAATAGCGCCGTAGGTTCGATATAATTTCATGTGATTATCCGTTAATACGTGACATGTGGAAATTCATTTTTCGCAAAAATCTTTGACTTTGACTTGTGTTTTGACCACCACTAATTCATTACTGTGGTCAACTAAATTCACTCGTACAGGTCGAAAAATCTTCACATATTATCTTTAATTATTATTCAAAAATGTTCAATTGTGTTGTATCCGTTTTAATACGAAAAGGAAATATTTTTGCATGGTATTTTCAATCGTTGAATAGTAATAAAATGATATTTATGCAATAGATTGCATAATTGCTCTTATGATATATTTTCTCCGTATGGTGATAAATGTACTAAAATGTGTTAACAATATAATTCGTTGATTTTCAACGTACAATGAATTCTGTAATTTAAGCATTACATCTAAACAAATTGACCATGTCACAAAATACATGTTGGAATTCGCTGTATATCAACAGAATATAGCATAGTATCTGTGATTAACGTTCGTTAGTACATTTATCACCATACGGAATATATTTTTGCCAATCTTGTAAAATGTCTTCTCGTTTATAATCGTTGGTTTTGAGGATTTTGGATAAGTGTACTAAGCGTAGCGAAGACCCACCCCAACCCTCCCCAAGGGAGGGGCGTTAGATTGTGTTAATGTATATAAAAACTCCCTCCCTTGGGGAGGGTTGGGGTGGGTCTGAGTCTGGGTCTGCTTTTGAGTGCTTATCAGGACTATAGGTCTTTTACTTTTTGCATGGTCAAATGGTCAAGTGGTCAAGTATTTTATACATAACCCCTTTTCCCACCTTTCAACCTCTATAATAATAATTAATTATTATTATTATAGATTATAATGCCGAGAAAAACAGGGTATTACAAAAAAATACTTGACCACTTGACCACTAGACCATCGTACTGGAAAAGTATGAGCGAAATGTTAATGGATTTTAACACTTCAACTTCATAACTTTTTGAAATACAATAACATAACACATTTTAACTAGTAATCTGACCGTCATTTTTTTGATTTTTCTTGTGTATGACAATTTAATTGCGTACCTTTGCACTCAGATGATTGAAGAGCGAAGACTGAAGACGGTTTCGCTCGACGACCGAGGGGCCAGTCAATTTTGGTTTGTGCTTTCCAATCAAAGGCCACGAAAGGAAAGACAAATGAAAAATTGAACAATGAAAAATCATAAAATACAGGTCACGATTCCCAATCAAAGGCCAAGAACGGAAATAGTAATTTGTATCTTTCATTTTTCACTTTCATTTTTTCATTTAAACCACAAATCCGCTTCTCTTCCACTTCTAATTTGCTTCTAATCCCAGTAGCCCCCCAGCCCCCCCAAGGGGGAGTTTGTTAGATAGTACTGCAGGCTATCAGAGCAAACAAAGGGGTAAGGGACATGAGGATAGTGAAAGGCTATACGCTCCAAACTATACTCTGGCGGTGGCGGAAATGATAGTCTCTAACGAGGCTTGATTTGGAAAGTAAATTGGGGGTAAATTAAGCCAGTAAATTATATCAGTAAATTAAATTTTTGGAAATTTAAATTTCTCCAAAGGATTAATTTATTCAATGTGGTGATTGGTTCCCGAAAAAGCCTTGTAAAGGCGGAATAATATAGGCGTGGGTGCAACCCACGTTACATAAAACATCATTCCCCAAGAGCGCCGTAGGTGCGATATAATTTCATATCATGCTCAGAAACATAGAATTATGTCGCCCTGACAGGGCTTTAGCCCTCAAAATAAACAATAGATAGGGTTACACCCTAATCCTATAATATGCCGTCCTTGCAGGACTTACAAGATGCTTTCGGGAATTTATCAGCACATTGAGTTAATTTACCGAGATTAGGATGTTCCGCGAAGATGGGCTGAACGTTGAATAGGTCGACGGCTGAAGGGAAAGCCAAAGCCCCCAAGTACATACTAACTACAAAGTACCATAGAGCGATGCCCTATGCTTTGTGCTGTTGGCCCTTCAGGCCGTTTTTAAATCTCTTAATTTCTTAATCTCTTAATCTCAAAATTTTGGTCAAGTGGTCTAGTGGTCAAGTAATTTTTAGTAATACCCTATTATATAAAGTACGAATTACCAATTACTAATTACCTAGTTACTTTTTTCGTCCATTAAGTAAGCGACAGATGCTAAACAGGTAATTCGTAATTAGTAATTCGTAATTCTCTTAGAACTCAATCTTATAGCTTATATTCGGCAAAGACAGGGTGAAGGTGGATTCCTTGAACTCGCCTGTGCGATAGTTGTAGCTATAACCATACTGGCTCTTGGTGCCTGTGCAGTTGATGTGCTTGATGCTGAACTCGTGCGACAACTTCTTCTTGTTGATGCGGTAGCTGACGGTATAGTGGATGATCAGCATAGGGGCATACTGCTTCGAGAAACACTCGTCCTCAACGTATTGCACCTCAAAATCTGGGTGTGAGAGTGTCTTCTCCTTATCAACAGGAGTATCTCTGTCGCCTCCCTGGAATGTAGCCTTGATGTTGACGCTCAGCATGTTGTTCTTGTTGCGTCCAAGCATCCATTCCTTACCACCAAGCACGTTGACGATGTAGTTGCGGTCGAAGAGAGTGTGACGCCATTTGCCATCGCCGCCCTTGTACTTACTGCTGAAGAAAGAGCCGTTTGCCATACCGTACCAACCATTCTTCATATAACGTTCAAGGGTGATGTCAACACCATAGTTGCGACCCTTACCCTTGTTTACCAATGCCCTGTCGAGGTAGAACTCCTGACGGTTGAGTACGGAATAAGGCTTGCCGTCCTCTACTGGAACATTGAACAGATACTGATAGAAAGGCTCTACCTTCAGGTTCCAATGGTCAGAGAGTTTCCAACCAAAGGTAGCCATGAGGTGATGGCTCTTGGTGAATCCGAGCTTCTTGTTTACGAGTTCGTCGCTACCTGAATCCGTAGGGTTCCAGTTGTTGCTCTCATCAGCTTTGGTGATCTTGCGTGTGAAATATACGTCGGTCTTCTCCGCACGACTATGAAGTCCGTAAGCAAATGCGAGGCTTATGTCATCGCTCAGCTTGCGTGACATACTCACACGAGGCTCGAAGGTGGTAGCGCCGTTGAGCAGAAGATGCTGCACGTTGAATCCTGCGTTGAGCGTGGTCTTTGGGTTGAGTGTGAATGAATGTGCCGTGAAGCCAGAGAAAAGCGTGGTGTTGCCGTCGTTATCACATACGGTATGTAGAGGACCGTGGAGAACGTATGCCCCTCTTAGATCCACGTTGAATAGCATTTCTGTAACTACGGCACCATACTGAGCCAGCCAACGGTTGGAATGGCGGTGGGTATATGTAGAGCGTGCCGTGAGGTTGGTAAAGCTTCTCTTCTCGGCGAAGAAAGGCTCTCGTTTTAGGCCATCGGTGTTGTCGCGTGTGTAAATATCTTCTGGAAGGTCGTAATACGCATCCTGCGTGAACTCATCCTTGCTGTATGTCACGCCTATGCTGCTCTTCAACTGTCCGTGCTTAATAGGCAGAACGTGTCCTACGCCCATAGCACCCATCCATTGGTCGCTGAACGCATAGCTCTCGTCATATTTCGAATCCCAGTCCTTTGGAGAACTCTCGCGATGGAAGTGGTCGAAGAATCCTGTTCCCCATACTGTGAACGTGCCAGCCTTTCGGGTAGGGATGTTGAACTTGAAGTTGAGATCCTGATAGTCCATCGCCTGTCCCTGCATGTCGATCATCTTCATTCTGCTTGCAAGACCTGTCATTGAGTATCTGTAGTTTACGAGATAGGAAGCACCCGTCTTCTTGCTCAACGGACCTTCGGAAGCCACGTCGATACCAGCCACACCAATCTGGAAGGCATGTTCGTACTTTTGGTCGTTACCGTTGCGCATCTTCATGTCGAACACACCCGAAACGGCATTACCGTATTCTGCTGGGAAGGCAGAGGTGAGGAAGTCGGAGTTACCGATACACATAGCCGAGAGTGAGGAGAAGATACCGCCACCAAGTACTGAAATGTCAGAGAAATGGTTAGGGTTAGGAATCTCGATGTTCTCAAGTCGCCAAGAGAGTAGGTGAGGGGCATTACCGTGGATAGAGATACCGTTTGTTGCTCCACTTGTTGCTACTCCGGAGAAAGAGCTTGCCAGTCGGGCTGGGTCGTCGAAACCGCCTGCATATCGGCTTGCCTCCTCTACGCTGAACATATGTCCGCCTGTGAGTACCATCTTATTAATAGTGTTCTCCTTTGCGAGGTTAGGGCGGACAACCACGTCTGCGAGGGTTGTCTGGTCTTCCTGAAGTCGGATGTCGATATTCGTTTCTTTAGCTGATGTAACGAGCACGTCGCTTAGATCCACGGTTTGGAAACCAACGTAGTTACAACGCACGGTATGACGTCCTACCTTTACGTCCTTGATCTGGAACTTGCCGAGGCTATCCGTAACACATGTCTTATCCTTCTGGTTATCCACCTGAATGGTGGCGAAGGGTAGTGGTTCGCGAGTTACGGCATCAGTCACGACGCCTCTGATTGTCTGAGTGATCTGCGCATTGGATGCAAAGGCAAATCCCGATAGCGCGATTGTCAAGAATACAATTCTTTTTGCCATGTTAAAAGCCCCCCATCCCCCCAAGGGGGAGTTTTATTATACATTATTACTATATAAAGAGCTCCCCCTTGGGGGGATGGGGGACTTCTTTCTTTATTTTTCCGCTGCAAAGTTACTGCTTCTTTCTAAAACGTGCAAAAAAAATCGTGACATTATTGTGACCATTTGTTTCAGTCACGCAATTGTCACGCGAAATTTAATTACGAATTACTAATTATTAATTACCTGTTTAGCTTTTATCGCTTAATGTGTTAGCGAAAAAAAGTAATTTGCTAATTCGTATTTTGTAATTAGTAATTGTAAATAGGTAATTAGTAATTTGTAATTCGTAATTAATATAAACCCATTGCACACACTCATAATGGTGTGCGCAAAAATACTTTCCGTAAACCGCAATTCGTCGATAAAATTAGCCTTTTCACGATTTTTTTTATTATTTTCTTCGGTAATATTGTATTATTTTACTACTTTTGCAGTATGGTAATTACGAATTACGAATTACGATTACCTGTTTCCTTTGCCGTTTTTTTCGGAATTGAAAAGGAATTTAGGTAAATTAGTAATTTGTCATTAGTAATTAGTAATTGAAAAGAAGACAATGCTTGAACAATTTATGAACAAGACGGAGTTCTCATCATACGAGGACTTCATGCAAAACTACAAAATCAACGTACCCGAGGACTTTAATTTCGGATATGATGTCATAGACCGATATGCCCAGCAGATGCCGGACAAGGAGGCAATTATCTGGGTGAACGATAAAGGTGAGCACAAAAACATCACCTACCGCGCTTTCAAGAATATAAGTGACCGTTGCGCCTCCTTCTTCTTGGAAATGGGTATTAAGAAAGGTGACCGCGTGATGCTCATCCTGAAACGAAGGATTGAATGGTGGTACACTATGGTGGCGCTCCATAAGCTCGGAGCCGTTGCCATTCCTGCTACCCACATGCTTACCGATAAGGATATCATCTATCGCTGTCACATGGCTGGCATAGGCTATATCGTGGCTTGTGGTGATCCTAATATCCTATCTAATGTGCAGAAGGCACGCCGCTACTGCCCAACCCTTCGCCATTGCATCTCGATAGGTCCTACTATTCCGAACGGATGGTACGACTATTGGCGCGGACTTCAGGAGGCAGAGCCTTTCGAGCTTCCTAAGCGTAATAAGGTGACTGACGATTTCCTGCTCTACTTCACCAGCGGAACAACTGGCGAGCCTAAGATGGTGATGCACGATTTCTCTTACCCATTGGCACATATCCTCACCGCCAAGTACTGGCACAACGTACATGAGGATTCGCTCCACTTCACCCTTGCCGATACTGGTTGGGGAAAGGCTGTGTGGGGTAAGTTCTACGGACAGATGATTGCGGGTGCTACCGTATTTGTATATGACTATGAGGGGCATTTCAAGCCGGCTGACCTCCTCCGCATAATGCAGGACTATCACATCACGTCATTCTGTGCACCTCCTACCATCTATCGTTTCCTTATCCATGAGGATCTCAGCGCCTACGACCTCTCCGCCTTACAGTATTGCACCACGGCAGGTGAGGCTCTTAATCCGAACGTGTTCGATGAGTGGCAGCAGAAGACGGGACTTATGATACGTGAGGCATACGGCCAGACAGAGACCACGCTCGTTGTGGGTACCTATCCTTGGGTGAAGCCGAAGCCGGGAGCTATGGGTGTAAGGAATCCGCAGTATGACATTGATGTTGTTGATGGCGAGCAGAAGAGCGTTGGCGCTATGGAGCACGGCGAACTCGTTATACATGTGGGCAACAGCAAGCCTCTCGGACTCTTCAAGGGCTACTATCGTGATCTTGATATGACGAAGGAGAGGATACAGAACGGTCTCTACTATACAGGCGACATCGTTTATCGTGACGAGGACGGCTATCTGTGGTTCGTTTCGCGTTCAGACGATGTTATCAAGACGTCAGGCTACCGCGTAGGACCATTTGAGGTGGAGTCAGCACTTATGACTCATCCTGCCGTAGTGGAGTGTGCCATTACCGCCGTACCCGATGAGATTCGCGGTCAGATTGTGAAGGCTACCATCGTTCTTTCCGATGAATACAAGCCAAAGGCTGGCGATGCGTTGGCAAAGGAGTTGCAGAACCACGTGAAGCATGAGACTGCACCTTATAAATATCCGCGCGTGGTAGAGTTCGTTGACGAGCTTCCAAAGACCATAAGCGGAAAGATACAGAGGTTTAAGTTGAAGAAGTGACCCACAACCAATAACCAACCAGACCCACCCCCTTACCCCTCCCATAAAGGGAGGGGAGTAGTTAGTAATGTTCGCTGAAGATACATAAAAGCACAAATAATAAAAAGACCAATCCAATATATTAAGTGGATTGGTCTTTTTGTTCCCTTGTGATTAGAAGTACATTCTTACTCCCCTCCCTTTATGGGAGGGGCTGGGGGGGGTGGTTCTTATAGCTCCACATACTCCTTCCCCTTGAAATTATCCTCAAAGCTCCAAGTGTGAGCTTTGCCATGCTCCATTCTATAAACCTGAATAAAGTCAAGAACGGCATCCAAGCCTTGCTCTGCTATCCAACCCTGAAGGAACTTGCGTGAAGGATGATTGATAATCTCTTTCTTGAACTCGATGTCATCCACGAGCTTGAACTCACCCTCAACACGTACCTGATACTTGCCAGTAGAGAAACAACATTCAGCTTTCGGATTCTGTTGAAGCTGCTTGTGAAGTTCCTTGAACTTACCTGTATGGAATACGATACCATTCTCATCGGCACTATAAAGGAGGATAGCACGCACATGTGGCTGTCCGTTCTCACTTGTTGCCAGGTACATCACAGAATTCTGCATCCCGTTGATCAATTCAAAAATCTTTTCTTTTGTCATAGTCTTTGAGATTTGAGTTAAGAGTTTAGTGTTTAGAGACAGAACTAAAATCGAGTGCGAAATTATATCATTTTCGCGATATACGCAAATATATAACGTGACAATGTTGTGACACGTCTTTTTGTCACGCGATTGTCACGTATATGTTTTTTAACGTTAATGATTTTGAGAGAAAATACGATCAATAGAACCTCGCAATCTCCTCCAATGGGCGATGCTGTGGTTGTGTTGGCTCTTCGGCTCGGTAGCCAAGTGATATGACTGCCATAACGGTTTCTTCGTTTGGAATACTGAGGAGTGAACGGAGCTCCTTTGCATCACGAAGTCCCATGATAAGGGTATCGAAACCCATAGCGCGAGCTTTGAGAATGAGGTATGCATTGCTTAGGCCATTGTCGTAAGCACCCCATCCATCACCTATCTCGTTGGTCTGGTTGCCTTGGAAGAAGCCTGACTTGCCACGCTCATAGGTAGAGACGATAACCACAGGTGCACCGGCTATCTTCTCCTTGTTTGGACCAGTAAGTTCGGCTACAGCCTTAACCTTCTCGGGTGTTATTGCCACGTAGTACTTGGTTGGCTGCTGATTTGCCCATGAAGGTGCTTCTTGGGTAGATATGAGCAGTTCCTTAACCTGTTCCTGTGTTATGGTCTTGGTTGAATCATAGCTACGTACACTACGGCGAGTCTTTATGACCTCATCGAATGAAGGTACGGATTTCTCAATTTCGGTTGTATTCTGCTCTGATTGTGAGCAAGAGAATAGCATTGCAAAGATTGATGCGATGCAGAATAGATTTACGATTTTGTTCATAGTTTTTAAAATTATAAATTATAAAATGAAAAGTGAAAAATGAAAAATACAAATTACATTTATCAAGATAAAGGCCATACGTGTATTACTAATCTGTATTTTATAATTTTTCACTTTTCATTTTTCATTTACATTTATTTGCCAACTTTCCACCAGTCAAAGTCGAAGAGTTGTTCATCACCTCCACGGAAGAGGATATAGACATCATGATTGCCGGTTGGCGACTTGGCGATAGTGCTATTGATGATGTTCTTGCTTCCATCCACCTCGATGCGGGCAAATGGCTTTCCGCTCAAGGCATCGGCATAAAACTCGATAGCACCAGGATTCTTCACGTTAAGTACTTCTGCGCAAATCTCCTTTGCAGCCTCAGAACCGAAATCCACGTTGCGAACCCTTGTCCAGTCACCATTATGGATTGATGTGACATAATGCTTTGTACCTGCAAGGCGGTCGAGCTTCACGCCCCAGCTCTGTGACATTGTTTCTCCCTCAACTGTATTGTAAGGATTAAGACTGCCAACTGGCTGAACACCATCTTTGGTGAACGGAATGAAAGGAATAGAGCCATCGGCATTGAACTTAAACTCCTCAATAGCCGTTGAGCGCTTGAAACCGCTACCATTAGGCAGAGCACCATTGTGATAGAACATATAGTCCTTGCCCTTGAAATGGATGTTTCCGCCGTGGATGGTGAAACTGTTCTCTGCCTCGTTCATAATGCGTCCTTTGAAAGTCCAAGGGCCATGAACGGAAGGAGCGGTGGAATATGCCATATACTCGGGAACACCACCGGCAGGATATACGGCATAGTAGATGCCGTTGCGCTTTGTAACCCAAGGACCTTCCTCATACTGAGTCATTTCACGTTCCTTGCCAATAGACCAGTCCATTTTTGACTGCAAATCGCCAAAGCTCTTAGGATCAGTATATCCCGGCACTTCTTTATAGCCATTCTTGAACGAAATCATGTCATCGTTCAGCTCGCCGTACCAGAAGCCCTTGTTTCCCCAGAATAGATATGGCTTGCCGTCATCATCGATAAAGACGGTTGGGTCTATGAAGCCGAAGCCTGTGGCAAGAGGAGCACCGATGGCATCGCGCCATGGACCAGTAGGACTATCGGCAACAGCCACGCAGAGAGCATCCTTGCCATCAGCTGTGTTGCAGCATAGATACCAGTACCACTTGCCCTTGTGCTCAACAGCCTGAGCCGCCCAAGCACGATCGCCTTGTTTTGCCCATTTGAAGGTGGCGGTATTGACCTGTGCACCGAGATACTGCCAGTTTACCATATCCTCGGTAGAAAATACGAGCCAGTCTTTCATAAGAAAGTATGTGGCATCATCCTCGTCATGATCAATGAAGAGATATACCTTGTCGCCATGAACGTATGGGGCAGGGTCGGGAGTGTAGATAGCACTAATGGCTGGATTCTGCGCAAGGCAGTTACTTGCTATTGCAAGTGCAGAGAGAGTTGTAGATAATGATTTCTTCATTTCGTTGTTATTATGGTTGTTTTTAGAACGCAAAGACGCTGAGACACAGAGAAAAAACTTTGTGACTTAGCGACTTTGCGTTTGATTATTATTGCTTATCAATACTTACTATTGTATATTTCCTACTACCAAGCCCTATTTTCTCGCCCCATTCCATGATATGGGTGCCGTGCTTGCTTGCAATACGGTCGAGTAGGGGCTTGGTATTGTTGTGCTCGTCATTATGTATCTGACTGACAATATCGAATGCAGCCTGATCGAGAGCCACAGGATCAAGAGAGGCGATGATGCCGTAGTTGGCAATGAGAGGTGCTTGAGGATTGCCGTTGCAGTCGCAGTCGATAGACATCTTATTCATAACGGAGATATAGAGAATCTTATTGCCGTTGTCGAAGAAATTGTGAACGGCCTGTGCAGCGGCAGCCATTGACTCTATGAAACCGTCCTGATCGCCAGTATGTCCCCAAAGCTCGCGCACATTCTCCGTGTAGCCGGCTGTATGGATATACGCCTTGCCCGATGCAGAAGCCACACCGATAGAGGCATTCTTCAGAACACCACCGAGACCACCCATCTGATGCCCCTTGAAATGGGCGAGGTTGATCATAAAGTCATAGTTCTTGAGGTGACTACCCACGATGTCATATTTAAGGTGAGTCTCATCCTTTACGGGAATCTTCATTGAGCCTTCCTCGTCCATAATATCGACTTTGGCAATATCAAGGAAACCATGCTCCTTGATTGTCTTCCAATGTCTTTCATTGGTTGCACGAGAACCACCATAGGCTGTATTGCATTCTACGATAGTACCCTTCACCTCATCAACCAAAGGTTTGATGAAGGCAGGACGGAGATACCCCGTCTTTTCTGATTCTCCCGTTGAGATCTTCACGGCCACTCGCCCCTCTGCCTTACGACCGAGAGCCTTGTATATCTTTACTAATGACTCTGGAGATATGTCGCGAGTCACATAGACAACAGATTGAGCGTCTACGCTCATCATTGATGCCAGCACGAATAATGCTGAGAGGAAAGATTTTTTCATAAATAAATAGAGACCCACCCCAACCCTCCCCAAGGGAGGGCTTTTTAAGATCGTACTTCCAATCAAAAAAAATGTAAACACGCATTCTCTGAAAGTATAGGCACTATCCAAGACATTCCCATTTAAGGGATAAGGTGGGGACGTTTTTTTGAAACAATAGTACTATATAAAACTCCCTCCCTTGGGGAGGGTTGGGGTGGGTCTTTTAGAACTCCACATTAACTCCCCCCATAAACGTTGCCCTTGGCATAGGCATATCAGCAATCATCTGATACTTCTGTGCAAGAAGGTTCTCGCCTTTCACCCAGAGCTTTATCTTTGGGCATACACTATAATTAACAGTTGCATTCAGAAGAGTGAACGATTCCTTGGTCTCATTCTGACCTACGGCAGTATAAAGTCCGCTGACCTGCATCAAGCCGGCACTCACGCTCCATTTGTCCTTGTGCCACATTCCACCGAGATAGCCCTTGTATTCTGGAGCAGAAACAACTGGATTATCCATCTTTAGCCAAGAGTGGTTGGTATTGACAGACCAATTGTCGTTGATGTAGTAGCTTGCATCAAACTCAATACCCTTGTTCTTTATCTCGCCAGTATTGATATTCTTCTTGTTTACTGTCTGGATGATGTTATCAGCATTTATGATGAAGAAATTGATACCATAGCTAAGACGGTTAGAAAGCAAACGTTGTCTCCATGAAAGCTCGTAAGTCCACATACGCTCTGGCTCAAGCTCCTCGTTTGATGGTGGGTAGAGATACATTTCCTTCATCGTAGGGTTACGGAATCCCTTGCTTGCCATCAGCTTTATCTCACTATCATCCATCGGACGAACCACGATTCCGCCTTGAGGTACAAATTCGCTACCCGTAACACTATGATGGTCGTATCTCGCACCGACGTCAATGGTAAGCCATGAGGCAATATCCTGACGGATGTCGGCATAGCCTGCAATCTCATCGTTGCTTACGTCAGCCGACTGCTTAGGACCATTCTCTTCCTCTTCGCCTGTCTTGCGGTTGGTGTACCATGTGTGGCCGTAGATGTTCTGGTAGTCAAATCCCACGCTTACCCAGCCACCTTCCCAGAGATTAGCACTCTGATACCAAGAAATGCCCATCAAGGCATCCTTTGAGCGGAAAAAGCGTTCCTTTGGAGCGGCACCTTCCTTGTAGCCATCGTTTATCTTATGTCTGCCGAAATTATCGTAGAAGCTGATTCTACCACTTGTCTTTTCGTAGTGATTCTCTACACCAAGGGCAACGGCACCTCTAGTAATCCATTGGTCAGCCTCAAACATAGGCTCAGACTCTGTTCCAGGATAAGAGGCATTGAAGTGCGTGATATCAACATCTCCATACACATTCCAGTTGTCTGTCAGGTCATAGTTCAGCTTTGCATAGCCACCATACTGCTCAAAGCCCATACGTGGACGGTGGTTGTCCGAACGGCCATACTGACCTGCGATAGTGCTTGAGAATCTGCCGCTCTTTATCTGGTTTGAAGCATCCAACTGAACCGTTCCGTAGCTACCTGCTCCAACATTGAGCATCGTGCGAACGCCATCCTGTTTCATTCCTCGGGTTACAATATTCACCACGCCACCCATAGCATTCGATCCATAGAGCAATGAAGCTGGACCTCTAAGCACCTCTACGCGATCGGTCATCATTGTTTGGTAGCTATCTGCTATCGAGTGACCATAAACGCCGTTGTATTGCGGATGTCCGTCGATGAGCACCATCATCTGACCTGCTCCAGAGCTGATACCTCGAAGCATCATACCACCAGCAGCACCGCCGCTAACACCATATCCCATCATTCCGCGTGATGTAACCATCAATCCAGGCACTTGCTCTGCGAGGGTAGGTAGGATATTGGGACGGTTGTATTCATTCAATTTTGCCTGATCCACAACGGTAACGGTTTGCGGAAGGTGTCGAACGTCAGTAGCAGAGCGAGTTCCTGTAACTACGACCTCGCTGATTTGCGATAATGTGTCAACAACGGTATCAGAAGAAGCGAAGGAAACTATAGGGGTAAAACAGATTCCTACGGCTAAGCCAATAAATTTCACTTGTTTCATGTTTAATTTCAGTCTGTTTCTTGTTAGAAATTCTTAATTCCTATTAGTTATACTAATACCTTGACGAATGAGAGGGGAAAAGGTTTAATGAGGAGAGAAAAAAGACAGCCCTCCTTCTCCCCCCAAGGGGGAGTGTTTTATATACTAATACTATCTAAAGACTCCCTCCCTTGGAGAGGGTTGGGGTGGGTTCCCCAAAAGAAAAGTCCCCGCTCAAAGCAAGGACTTATCTCTGTTTCCGAAACCTTCACAGGTTAAGAAACGTAGTAATAACTAAATGAATTGCGAGAATCTCAACCTTCACAGACTGAAAAAACTCTATAATCGTTTAAATGAATTTCTAATAAATCTTCTAAAAAACTAAAGTTTTTACGTTTGCAAAGGTACTGATATTTATTGATAATGCCAAATAATATTTGGTGTTACTGCTGATTTTATCAATTAATTAACATTTGAAACATGAAATTCGTCATTAGGCAATGTTTTTTCAGTTAAAAAACGCAAAAAGTCATTGTGGTACGAATGGTAATTCCGTGAAATTATATATTTTTGCATCCAATAAAGGTCTATAGAATAGGGATTAAAGTTAGAAGGAATAAAGTTGGGTAGTAATAAACTCTCATCCTTCATCCCTCACCCATCAACCCTTTAGAAAACTTATGAAACAGATATTTTTCTCATTCCTTTTGGCAGCGAGTTGTATTACAGCTTCTGCCCAACAGAAATTCATGCTTCCAAATGCTAATCCTCAGGCGAAAGATACTGAGCACGAAATCGAGCAGTATGGTGGCAGAACTATTCTCGGTGTTGTAAATCCCTCGGTTGAAGTATATCTTCCAGATGCGGCAAAGGCTAATGGTTGTGCGGTCATTCTTTGTCCTGGTGGCGGACTCAGAGCTTTATCGTGGACGTCGGATGTGATAGAGATGGCTAAGTTGCTTAATGACAACGGTTATGCAGCTATCGGCTTAAAGTATCATCTTAACTCCGCTCCGATGCCTCAGGGCATCAAATTTCCGCCTATGGTTGATGTTACGGGCTTTGCCAATTTTAAGGATGCCGATTGCAATCCCGTGCATTTTGCTTATGGTGATAGTATTCTTGCCCTTGCTGCTGATGATGCCAATGCAGCTATGCGACTTGTACGCGAACATGCTGCAGAATGGAAGATTAGCAAGGTGGGCTATGTGGGCTTCTCGGCAGGTGGCGGTGTTGCCTTTGCTGCTATGAATGTGGCAAAGCCGGAAGAGATGCCCGACTTTATCTGCACCAACTTCGGTCCTGCGCTCTGTCCTGTAAAGGTTCCAAATCCTGCACCACCATTGCTCATAATGTCGCGAGTTGATCATCCTAATGTGGCTGGCGGTCTTGTAAGTCTCTTCATGGAGTGGAAGAAGGCTGGTGGCAATGCCGAGATTCATCTCTATGGTGATGGCAAAGGTCCTTATCAGTTCATGCCTCAGAATGGAACCACAACGACCGAGGCTTGGAGTCTGCAGATGCTACTTTGGCTGAAGGCAAAGGGATTCTGCAATGCAGCAAAGTAATTTATGAAGAGAAAGAAGAAGAAAAAGAATCGATATTCACAAGCCAATAATACAGTTACAGAGGATGCAGCAAAGCGCTTTTGGCCATATTTGATTATGGTTGTTGTGTTCTTTGTAGTTGTATTTTTGTATCTTCTTACAGAATTACGAAAGAAAACCATAATCTCTTCTGGGCTGTGCATTTCTTTATGTGCTGTTGCGTCCATTGTGATTGCTTTATGCATTTATGCAAAAACGCAAGATGTAAGATCGCGATTTCTTAAGTGCATCTATTACTCGTATTCACTACCTCTTGGGATGGTGGCGTGTTGGTTGTTTCTACTGATCAATTATATGTTTGCAGATTGGAATTCAGCCCCAAGATGCAGGGAATATAAGATCACATTTAGACACTCATATCATATTTCTTATCGTCCTCATTATGCCGTTCGACTTCATTGTTATGCAGAGATAGAAGTTGAAGGAGATACTAAGGTACTGACTTTCCCTGAAAATCATGGGGATATCGTTGAAATTTCAGATTCCGTCGTGTTGAAACAGCATAGAGGTGCATTTGGCTTTGATGTCTTTAACGATTATTATCTGAAATGACGACTCCTTTCGTTAGGATTGAGGCTCCTATATCTCCGATGCAGGGATGGGACTTGGATGGGATTTGCAACGGATTTGGTACGGAGTTGCATGGGAGTTAAGAGTGAAGAGATAAGAGTTAAGAAGGTATAGCTCGGCGGCTGAAGGGAAAGCCAATTTGAGTTAGTACCTTTGGCGATTGGTCGTGTGCTGAATGGCATTCTTCACAAATTTTCCGCTCGTGGCCTTTGATTGGAAAACGTGACCGCAATCACCCAACACCTAACACCCATCACCCAAATCCCGAGTGCAAAGTTACAACAATTTTCCCGAACACCACGATATAACACGAAAAAATAAATGTTAGATTCTAAAAAACTTTACTTTGTGTTTGTAACTTGTTGATACACAGTAAGAAATTTTCGGAGTATTTTTCGAGCACCCCAATCTAACATATAACCGTTAGATTCATAAGGGAGGGGGTAAGTGTGTCTTATATATTCAAAATAATAATATAATATATAATTATTATATTATTATTTTGAGGTTAGGAAGGATGTGTCCTACTCTCACTATCCAATCTAACAGTTATATGTTAGAAACCTCATTCTGAGCCTCCTGTTAGGGGGTAAATTTAACATATCTTGAAATATGATAGTTTCGTGATTACTTGCAAACACGCTTTTTCGTTCGTTTCTACGAACACGAAACACGCAAAAAGAAACGAAATTCCCGTCTTTTTAAGCATTTCATGTTATATCTTTGTCTTTATGACGCTGTGTTTTTAACCCACACCGTCTTCCTTTTGCCATCTGAGTGTGAATCTAACATATAACTGTTAGGAAAAATAGGGAGAGGGGGTAACACCAATACCAACGGTGAACGATTCGTTCACCATCTATTTCAGAACAAAAAAAAGAAAATTCGTTCGAAAATGTAGCATTATACGGTAAAACACATTCCCAAAATGGAAATGTGTATCAATTATAAGGTTTTAATTTCACGAATTTAAAAATTGAGTTGATAGTTTATGGAAGAAAAAGATGAGTGTATAAACCATATATTTGATGATTAGAATTATAAAAAGAATACATTTCTTGCATTTTTTATCATCTTTTATCAAAAATGTTTGGTAAAGCCATATTTTATTTGTAATTTTGCCAATGGATGAAAAAGCATATTGATTCCATGTGTTTCCACAATAACTAACTTAAACTCATACCATATGGCAAATATACACAATGTTTCCAAATATTATATTTTAGACAATTCAACTTCTAATGTTGAAATGCATAAAACAACTTTATCCAGAGTTGAAGTCATGAGGCTCATCAATTCTTGGAAAAATACGCCAAACTTCATATTAAAAGAAAAACACGTCAATAAGATGCTAAATCGTATCACCTCATATGGTGTGCGAGTGTATTTCAAAGAGTTGATTATCTCTGCTTTTCCTAATGTAGACAAAAATATTGTGAAGATATTAAACGCCTCAATACCTTGCCAAAAGGAAAAAGGGACAACTCTACACGATACAACATCTTCTTCATTAATTCAAATAAAAAAAACTATAGACGTGATAAACTTCATAGATTCATTTCGCCAGAAAGGGCAGTCTATTCCTGAAGCAGAAATAATAAGAATGTCAAATCGTATAAAAACCGAAACATTACATCAATATTTCATTACTCGTTGTTCGGATTACAATAAAGGATTTGGATATATAGATTTATTTAAGCCTTATGCGGATGAAACGTTAACGCCTTCTATACGAAACATTCATCACGCTTCTGATAGAAAAGCGCAACTATGTAAACATCCCAAAGAATGCTATGTAGAACTAAAAGAACTTGGATATAGTAGTTTTCTTGGTAATGCTACATTTACAAATGTTGATAACATAATTAGCAAAGCCAAGTACAAACCCAACTATGAATATGTTTTAATACTTCTTCTTAGGTATTACGATTCTGGGGCTATTTATAACTATGTCAAGAATAAATATGTCATAGAATATGTAAAAAAAGAATTAGCCTCAAAACATAAATGGACAAAAAACGAATCCTATTTGGTTAATCTAGTAAAAGAAGAAACAGGTATTTTAGACGTAAAGAAAAAGAATTCGTTCGATTTCTTAAATGAGAAAATTTACATTATAAAATGGGAAGATATTCAATTTAGGAATGGCGTATATACAATATACGAACCACAAGATGGTAGCATAAGATTTATGCCTTATGAAATTCATGACAAATTATCTTCCACATCATTAAATTATATTAGAGACTACATACAACAAAAATTACCAAATATAGCATGTATAGTAAAAAAAGGTCGTTTACATATTGAATCTCCAATTGATCTCAGTATTGCAGTGAGAATACTACAATCTCCGACGTATAGCAAAATTGTGGAACGGCGTAAGGCTTTGGCTCTGCGTCCCAAGATTAAAATTTTTCCAGATAATGGAATGCTTTCTTTTGGGGATTCTATGTCTAAAGCGAGTAAAATGTCACCAGAAGATTTTGTTAAATACAAATCTAAATTTATCAACTATCTATTAAAGATGCAAATCGCTGATTACAAAGTAATTCCATGTAATGAAAATATAGGTCATAGGAATACTGCAAATATTATCGAAAATGCTTTTATCTTCACACTCCAATCAAAATGTGACACAAAAGCTGTTATAGTAGTTGTTGAAAATCTGAATCCTGACAGAGCTACACTTTTATTCAAAATCAAGAAAAATTCATACGAAGAATCATTAAAAGTAATACATTCGTTTCTTAAAAGCCCCGAGATAAATAAGCGAAGTAATCTTAGAGAAAGCATGAAACTGATATCTATGCTTAAATCTGAAGATTTTTATGCCGTAAATCACAGGGATGAAGGTCCATATCCATGGTCTTCTACAATGGATTATCGTCTTAGAACTATGTGAATAAAGGTGTCACAAGCATCTTGCATCAGATAAAAACTGATATTTCTGTAAAAAGAAAGTTTAATAGAGTAGGAGGTGAATATGGCTATAAAATCCAGTGATATGACGATGATTGTAGTTGGCTGTGCCGTAGTTGCTGCAATCGTGGGAGGCATACTTAATTGTTTCGTGCTTCCCATTGGATATATCATAACACATGACTGTGGCAAGTGGATTTGTAACCACAACTATCCTATGACATGGGGTTCGTATGCTATCGTGACTGGTATTGTCTTTCTCTTTTTGCTGTTCATTGCTATCATTGGTGAGAGTTCAAATAATAATGGAACGACAACTGTCAGTCGTAGAAGAAGCAACAAATATAGAAGGAGAAATTACAATTATAGTAGTAGGGAAACCGACTATTACGATAGTGATATGGAAGGTGCACCAGGCTATAACGGCTTCGATTAAGATGGAGGCTATGCTTTTTCTGAGTATTAGGCATATAAAAAACTAGACCCCATAACTTGACCGAGGTCAGAGGTTATGGGGAATCAACACTGCAAATGTAATCATTTTTGTTGAAATAAACAAATTTTTCTTCAAAAAAATAAAGAAAATCATGAAATTCAGTACTTTTGAACAGGCTTTATCGCATGAAAGGCTGCAAAGATACCTTGATGCTTGCGGGAATGACACTCGCAAAGCAATGACTTTGTACAGGTATAATCTGCGACTCTCTCAGGAGATGTTTACTATACTTAGTTGTTTTGAAGTTACATTACGCAATGCTATTGATGTAAAACTACGTTCTACACTTGGTGGCGATTGGTTAAAGGATTCATTTCAGGCAGGACGTATATTTGACACACCACGTCTTGCACGAACATCAAACATTGTAAGAGGAGGATACAGGAGATTACAGGAACAAGGGAAGCCTTATTCCCATGTTGGTTTAATATCAGAAATGGAATTTGGTGTATGGAAACACATGTTCTCCAGGGAACAATTTGCCGCAACAGGAAGAGTTTTATTAAGGATTTTCCCAAACAAACCCATATCAACTCCTACGATGCAGTATAACCACACCTACATTTTTAATGAACTATACAAAATAAACACATTGCGAAACAGAATTGCCCATCATGAGCCAATATGTTTCGATTTGGGGTCCGTTCATATAGGTACATCATACATTATCAATCAATACAATAGGCTTCACACTCTATTTTCTTGGATGGGATATGATAGTAGCGCAATGTTATACGGATTGAATCATGTTCAGTCTGTATGCAAAGATATTGACAATCTGATATAGCTAGCGTCGTGTTTCACGACGTCAGCTATATTTTATCGGGGCAAGCAGTTGATGAGAATGGAATAACGAAACGTGACTCCATCGAGGACTCCGTGAAACACAAACTCGTAAACCACTCCCCTAAATCAGGGTAATGGTTTTGCGTAGTAAAGAGCAAGGGGTGGCGAATCACCACCTCTTTCTGACTACCAGCGGAAGCCTAAAAACAAGTTTCTGTATAATTATGCTGTTTTTTACACTCATTTTGATGTTTTTTATGGAAATAGTTTGGAGAAGAGAGAAAAAAAATGTATTTTTGCACAAAAATCTATTATTCACAGACGAATGAAAATGACTTATTTCCCAAACAAGCATTCATGAGTCTTTTTAATATAAAAAATATGACACCAAACAAATACATGCAGATAGCCATCGATGAAGCTCGAGAAGGTATCAGAAACGGACATGGAGGACCTTTCGGAACTGCCATCGTCAAGAACGGAATCCTGATTGCTTCCGGGCATAATCGTGTACTGATAAATAAGGATCCTACGTGCCACGGTGAGGTGGATGCCATTCGCAAGGCTTGTCAGAAACTCAACACACACGATCTTAGCGGTTCTGAACTATACACCACAGGAGAGCCTTGCCACATGTGCCTATGTGCCTGTATGTGGGCGAATATCAGTAAGATATACTACGGCTGCACGATAGAGGACAATGGTCTCATTGGCTTCCGCGATGATAAATTTGATAAGATATTCGGCTGTCGTGACAAACTGGAAGGCCTTATGACCAAGATTGACCGCAAGGCATGTCTTGAGCTATTCGAGGAATACAAGAATCTTTACCATAAAATATACTAATTAAGCTTTCGCAAGTTTATAACTTGCTCAGTTTTAGGAGTACAAGGAGTGCAAGGAGTGCCGCTTCTAATGTTGCTTAAGTAGTACAAGACAATAGTATTTATCGCTTATTTGAACGCTCAAGACATTCGTCTTGTACTCCCTATTACTCCTTATAAGTGGAGCTTGCGAAACTTTAGTTTACCATTATGAAAAAACTTGCACTTTTATTCCTTGCACCATTGCTGTTGTTTATGGCTGGGTGCAACAATCAACAAAAAGATGAATCATTAACCGACGGCGTATTCCATGCCGTTGGCCTGAATATCACGGGAACAATCAATGTTGACGTAACCATCGAGGATCAGCGCATCGTGGAAGTAAGTGTGCACGAGAAACTGAAATCGTATGTCAATCAGATAAAGGAGATATGTGAAAGCATCATTGAGAATCAGTCGGCAGATGTTGACGGCATTTCTGGTGCAACCTATCTTTCTGATGGCATAAAGGATGCGGTACGCGATGCCTTGGCACAGTCAAGGGGCGAAAAACCAGTTCTTAACAATTCATTGCCACTAAACTTCACGCCTGGCACATATTCCGTTGAAAGCGATGGTTTCCTTGGCAAGATCAAAGCCGACGTGGTGTTTACCAAAGACTCTATTGCCTCTGTCATAATAAAGGAATCAAAAGAAACGCCTCATGTGGGCGAGAATGCCATACAGCCAACCATTAAGAAGATGACGGCTGCCAATGGTACTGGTGTTGACGGAGTGACAGGTGCCACATTCACCGTGGCCGCCCTGAGAAGACTCGTAAACGATGCCGCAGAGAAAGCGAAGATGACAAATCGTAACAAATTCTATAATAACAGGTTATCAATGAAAACACATGAAAAACTTGAAGACACCTGGGATGTAGTAATCGTAGGTGGCGGTGGTGCTGGTCTCTTTGCAGCAGCACAGGCAGCAGAGGATGGCAATACGGTTCTCGTAATAGAGAAGAACCCAGAACTGGGTGGTAATACGCTTATTGCTGGTGGTATGTATCAGGCTATTGATCATCATCTCGTATGGGACATCAATCATCCGGAAGCCACAACGGCAATCGGCTTCAACGGCAAGAAAGTAGATAAGGTAAAGGCAACCGTCGGCAGTATCGATATGCTGAAAATATTGCTCTCATGGGATGAGAAACCTTTTGATGAGAAATACTACCTCACGCATGAGTTCGTGGCTGGTGATGTTATTGAGCAGGCAAAGCATGGAGTTCACCACGAATATCTCGATGTACTTCGTGACCTGAAGAAAGAAATACGTGCCTATCTTGCCTATGCAGAGCCAAAAATGAAGAAGGGTATGAATGAAAGTGACCTTCTGCTTTTCTCTACCACAAACCTTCACATCTTCCAGACGTACTATGGCGGTCTTCGTCAGAGCAACGACAAGAAGGAGTGGATCTATGGCGACTATAACCTTGTGTGCCAGTTTATTAACGAGGGTGAGAAACTAAAGCCTTGGCTCATGAGTATGGGTGTGGAGTATCTTAACACCCAGACCACTCTCCCTGGTGCAATCTGGTATCGCTGCAACAGAATGACAGGCTGCAATACGGATGCTGATGGTGACGGTAAGAATGAGTTTTATGCCAAGAACTGGGGCGCATACGTAATGGCTCCTCTCACGCACATGCTTCGCGCCAACAAGCATAACAGGGTTATAAAGTCAACTACCGCCAAGAATCTCATGATGGAGAAGGGTAGGGTGGCAGGTGTAAAAGGCGTTATGGAAGATGGTACTCCTGTTATTGCCCATGCTCGCAAGGGCGTGATAATCGCGTCTGGAGGCTATGCAGCTAATGTGGAGAAGGTGATAAAGACCAACAAATACTGGCCTGCCAACTATCTTTCATACAATATGGGTACTACAAACCGCTCGTCTCTTCTTGGTGAAGGACTTTCTATGGCTACCGAAGTAGGTGCTGATGAATGTGGCGAAGGTTGGACTCAACTTCTTCCACTCGCGTTCTCTGCCGACGGACTGATAGCAAAAGGAAGCGTAGAGACGGCTATATTCATTAGTCCGAAGACAGGCAAGCGCTTCGTTGACGAATGTTCTGAGCGCGACGTCCTTTCGCTTGCTGCATTCAGAAACGGAGTGAAATACAAGGGTATCAAGGGCACATTCCTATGTATTAGGGCGGATGTAAAGACCGATGAGGCTGGGCTTGATATTATCTCGGCTGATATTCCGGGGAAGGAATGGACGCGCACAGGCAAGCAGCTTGCCACACTGTTTAAGGAGATAGGTATTGAAGCTGATGCAAAGGTAGTGCTTGAGACGATCCGCGAATACGATATGGCAGGAATGGATAACCGTCAGCCAAGGGATTTCAGAAAGCAGCATCAGGTAGGACTTATCGGTACGGCGAAGCGTAAGGCTGACGGAAGTTACGACAAGAGCACCTACGACATCGAGAATGCAAGGCTTCGCATCCGTCTTCTCGCTCCATCCCTTCATCACACTATGGGTGGTTTGAAGATTGACCTTCATCGCAGGGTGCTCGACAAGCACGGCAAACCTATTCCTGGGCTCTATGCTGCAGGTGAGGTTACAGGCGGTTTCTTCGGTGGTAATCGTCTTGGTGGTAATGCCCTTACCGAGGTAATGGTGTCAGGAAGAATAGCGGCAAGGGGAGTGGATAATAAATGAAAAATTAAAAATGAAAAATTGTAAAATACAGGTTACAATATAATTAAAAAGTAAAAAATAAAAGTAAAAAGTATGATTACCTTATGCCGCTAAAGGCTTTCTGGGAAAATACTAACCATACTTTTTACTTTTAAATTTTTACTTTTTACTTTCATTTTTCCTCTCCTCTCCCGGACTTATCCCATAAACCTTCAGGTACATTCTGTGCATAGTCATGCGGTTGCAGAAGCCTGACTGTATGGCGATGTCCTCGAGAGTGTCATTCTTGTGCGTAGGGGATCTTAGCAGGTGACGTGCATGATAAACACGTTGTCGGTTCACATAGTCGTAGAAAGTTGTACCTAATTCCTCCTTAAATATCTGGGATATTCTTGCAGGGGAAATGCCCAACTCTTTCGTGAGCGTTTCCCGAGAGAAATGAATGTCGCGGAACAAGCGGTCGTTGCGTATCAGCGACTTTATCCTCGTGGCAAGTTCCTTATGGTCGTAGAGTTTGTGCAATTTGTTAAATGAAAAATGAAAAGAGAAAAATGAAAAATACAGATTAGTAATTGCACGTATGGCCTTTACCTGAAAAAATGTGACTTGTATTTTGCATTTTTCATTTTATAATTTTAAAATTTATCCCCTCCCTTTGGGAGGGACTGGGTAGGCTTTACACACTCATCTTCACATTCCCGTCAATTCTTACCACGATATTAATGTGGTAAGAAGTATAAGTATCTGGAGTAGAGAGAATAGCCACGAACGTTACCTCATCGGCAGTAACCTTCTCAATGACAATATCAGAGAGAATACACTTGTCTATGTATTCCTTCGGAACATGAGCAGAGAAATCCTTCTTATGGTAGTCGCGGTTTATCACCTTCCTTGCACCATCATACAAGGCAATATGAATGATATTGTCGAAATATGCATGATCCACCGTCACGCCATCATCGTTAACGCTTTGCTGATAAACCTTGAATGTCGTAGGGTTTATCTGTATGTAGGCGTGCATACGTTTCTCGCCGGCATTCAGAACCGTATCGCGCTTTATCAGCTCTCCCTGATTGATGTGGTCTATAGATCTCTTGATCTTCTCAAACAGGGAAACAAGGTTCTTGTCGTCCGACTTCACAAGCGAGATCTCATCGCCGTCGCTGTTAACGAAGCGAAGCACATGATCCGAGAGCTTGGTGATGTGATACTTGCTGGGGTGTGAACTTTCAAGGTATAGTGTATCGGTATGGATATGAAATTTCACAGGCTCACTTAAAGAGTCAGTATAGAAGATGGTGTCGCCCTTTGCTCTGAGCACACAGTCACCTTCCAGTTCGTCAACCCAGATTCCTTGCATCGTTTTCTTGGCTTCAAGGTCCTCGGTCGGGGTGTTGTTTTTCTCTGGAGTGTTTCCACAGCTAGCTATTGCGGCTATGATGGAAATTCCTACGATAAAAGTCTGTATTTTTTTCATATGTTGGGTGCAAATATAATAAAAAGATTCTGAAAGAAAAAATGTTTTTTGGTTTTTTTTCTGAAAAGAATAAATCTTTTTTTTATTTCTCAAATATTTTGTATTATTCGAGAAAAATCCTTAACTTTGCAACTCCAATGGTAGAACTGGCAAAACATATCGAAATTCTTCTCTTGAATAATGACTGCGTCATTGTTCCTGGCTTTGGTGGGTTTATGGCTCACCATGTTGATGCTGTATATGATGAGGAGGAGAGCCTGTTCTTGCCACCAAGTCGCACCCTCGGATTCAATCCGCAGCTGCACATCAACGACTCCCTCTTGGCTCAGTCGTATGTTGAGGCTTACGACATAAGCTATCCTGATGCCGTAAAGCGAATAGAGGCTGAGGTGTCCGAGATGCGTCAGACCATCAACAACGAGGGATGTTTCGAACTTCCTGATATTGGTGTTATTCGTCGAAATGACGATGGGAACCTTGAGTTCGAGCCTTGCTCTGCCGGAATACTGACACCTGAGCTATATGCCCTCACCTCGTTCGAGTACAAGACGCTCAGCGTTCTTCCAGAAAAACCAGAGGAAGCGCTTGCTGCATCCGTAATGTCACCTCTCCGTCCTATCGTTGAGGAGAAGCCTGCCGTAGAGCCTGAGCCTGTTGTGGCAGAGGAGGAATATGAGTATGAAGAGGAAGCGGAAGAGGTCGTAACTATCAAGGTAGCTACGCTGAAGAAGATAGCAGCTGCCGCCGTAGTCCTTCTTGTAGTGCTGTTTGCCGTCTTCCCTTATGGCGAGTATAACTTTGACGGATTCCAGAAAAGCTCTATCGATACCGGTCTTCTCACTAAGGTAATGCCGAAGGTACAGACCACCACTCCCGAGGAGCTTGGTGCTATAAAGGTAATCAACAATGCCGTTGTCCGTACCGAGCGTACTGAGGCAGAGAACAAGACTGTTTCCAATGCCGAGAACCAGAAGGCTTCTGATGTTGTTAAGGATGTAGCTGAGAGTCATTCCACTTATGTTATAGTTCTTGCAAGTCGCGTCACAAAGAGTAATGGTGAGGCATACGTCGCTTCCCTCAAGAAGAAGGGCGTGAAGGATGCAAGGGTTATTTCTGCAAGCAACGGCAGTAAGGTGGTATGCGGAAAGTATTCTTCTGAGGGGGAGGCTATGGAAGGTGCTCGCGAGCTCAGGGATATGTCGTCAGAATTCAGCGATGTCTGGGTTATGGAGTTATAAGAAGGTTTTTAGGTTATATGGTTATAAGGTCAGCCTAATCCAATACATACCGACCTCAAAACCTTAAAACCTCAAAACCTCAAAACCAGAAAAGAATGAAACGTGTAAGATGTCCTAAGTGTGATAACTATATCACATTCGATGAAACAAAATACGCCGATGGGCAGTCGTTGGTATTCCAATGCGAATATTGCGGAAAGGAGTTTGGCATACGTATCGGTGTGTCAAAGCTCAGAAAGCAGCAGAAAGAAGAGAATCCTACGGCTGAAGAAGCAGATGAGGGATATGGGTCTATCATCGTGATAGAGAACGTGTTCCACTACAAGCAAGTGCTACCCCTGAAGATGGGTGACAATATCATCGGCAGATACATGAAGGGATCCAAGTGCAATACCCCTATTGAGACTAATGATCCTTCTATCGACATGAATCATTGCATCATCAACGTGAGTCGTGATAAGCGCGGCAACCTGAAGTACGTGCTTCGCGATGGTCCGAGCTATACTGGCACGTTTGTTGACAACGAGATCCTCGGCGACCGTGAGCGTAGGGTGATTGAGAACGACACCCTCTTCACTATCGGTGCCACTTCGATTATACTGAAGACAAAGCAATAAATAAGGTTTTAAGGTTATAAGGTTTAAGGTCTGCATAGTCTATGAGCATTCCGACCTCAAAACCTCAAAACCTGCCAACCTCATAACCTGACAGAATGATATTCTACTTCTCCGCAACCGGCAACAGCAAATGGGCGGCAGAAAAACTTGCCGCTAAGACTTGTGACAGAGTCATATCTATTGTGGACGCATTACGTGGTGATGCGTCTTGTGATTTTACGCTCAAGGCTGGCGAGAAGATAGGATTCGTATTCCCAGTTCACGGATGGCGAGTGCCAAGCATAGTGCGCGAGTTTATCTCTCGTCTCAAGTTGCACAACTACCACGAGAGCACCTATACCTATGCCCTCTGCACCTGTGGCGATAGTGCCGGCGAGATAATGAAACTCCTTGCAGCGCATCTTGCGGATGCACACCTGCATCTTAATGCCTCATACACCATCATCATGCCTGAGAGCTACATCGGACTCCCCTTCATGTACCTCGACAAGGAACTTCGTGAATGTGAAAAAATTCGTAATGCTACCATAAAACTGGATAGATTCTCCGAATGGATTAGCGAG
This sequence comes from uncultured Bacteroidales bacterium, assembly GCA_902778265.1. GTDB lineage: Bacteria > Bacteroidota > Bacteroidia > Bacteroidales > Bacteroidaceae > Prevotella. The sequence continues at coordinate 39,707 of CACYXI010000012.1, forward strand.
AGTCGCGGTGGTGAGCATCTCGACAAAGGCTTGCTGCCAAGCTTCTATAGCGGTTTTCTTGGCGGTTTCTTCCATAACTATCTTGTCACCGACAAGCATTTCTCTGTCGATGCCAACAAGTGTATCGGGTGCGGCAAGTGCGCAAAGGTATGTCCTGTAGAAGATATTGAATGCCAAAACGGCGACAAGCCCGTATGGCAGCACAACGGCAGATGTATGACGTGCTATGCCTGTCTGCATCATTGTCCCACCAATGCTATCTCGTGGGGATGGTTCACTTCGGGGAAGGGACAGTATGTACGAAAAATGAAAAATTGAAAATTAGGAATTGACGATTAGAAATTACACTAACAGCTACATAATGGTTAATTATAGATCATATATTATATATTGTGCTTTATTAGTCTTTCTGCCTATTGCGTCCTTCGCCCAGACCAACCCTAACGACGGTGTCTGGCGCGACATCAATGGCGTGCACGACGTTACGGAGGACTCTGTCGATGTAGCTAACGAGGCACGACCTGTGCCAGGCTCTACGCGCAAGGGCAACAACCCCGTGATATTCCTCGTGGGCAACTCCACTATGCGTACCGGTACGCGCGGTAATGGCGAGAACGGACAATGGGGATGGGGATATGAGGAACATAAGTACTACGACGAGAACAAGGTAACGGTGGAGAATCAGGCGCTCGGCGGTACGAGTCCACGCACCTTCTACAAGAACCCATCACTCTGGAAACACATCCTACAGGGTGTAAGAAAAGGTGATTACGTATTCCTTGAACTCGGTCATAACGATAACGGTCCTATCGACTCCATCCGTGCACGTTCAAGCTATCGACCTGACGGCAAACTGAGCCTTGCGCCCGATAGCACCATCATCCTCAACAAGATGACGCATTGCCTCGACACCGTCTATACCTTCGGAGGCTATATGCGACGCTTCGTCAACGAGACACGCGCAAAGGGTGCCGTTCCCGTGCTCTTCACCCTCACACCACGCAATGCTCGTGAGGAAGGCTCTGACCGCATACAGCGCAAGCTCACCAGTTTCACACCTGCCATCTTCGCCTTAGGCGAGGAAATGAAAGTGCCGGTAGTGGATCTCAACGATATTTCTGCCACTAAGCTCGAAAAGTTCAGCAAGTGGAAGGTTGACTATCATTTCTATCTCGATAAGATTCACACCTCTGCCTACGGCGCCCGACTCAATGCCGAATCGGCAGCGCAGGGCATAGAGAATCTGGTGCTCAACGATTCATACGATGCCTACGAGCGCACCAAGCTCGAAGAGCTGAAGACGTACCTGCTACGCAGCAAGCTCTATCGTCACGACTCACTCGAAGCTAAGTTCATGTCCTTAGAGCCTGAGAACTACGACAACGTGGGCAACGTGATCCCGAAGACCAAGACTGCGGAGGAGAAGAAGCAGAAGACGCGCGTCTTCCTTTGTGGCGACTCTACGGGCAAGAACAAGGACAAGGAGCTAGACGGCATGTGGGGATGGGGCTCACAGGGCTACACCATCTTCGATGAGTCGAAGTGCACGTTCATCAATGCCGCGAGGGCAGGGCGCTCATTGCGCAACTATCACCTCGAAGGCTTGTGGCACGAGGTCTATACCGTGCTCCGTCCGGGCGACTACGTAATCATTCAGTTTGGTCACAACGACATAGGTCCTATCGACACCAAGAAAGAGCGTGGTGAGATTGCCAGTCCGAAGGATACCTCCCACGTCTATCGTATGGCGAGCACGGGCAAGTACAAGGTCATCTACTCCTTCGGTTGGTATCTCCGCAAGATGATCGACGACTGCCGCGAGAAAGGCGCTATTCCTATCATCCTCTCGCTTACACCACGCAACGAGTGGTTCGATGGCGACGGTCAGGAGCACGGCATATTCTATCCCGTAATGCAGAAGAAGGGGCGCAGCTACATAGAGCGCCGAGGCGACAACTACATCCCTCAGTGGTGCTACATGGTTTGTAAGGAGCAGAACGTGGAATTCGTTGATATACACAACCTCACGGGCGATTGGTTCGACCGTTACTGCGGCATGAAAGCCGTTGCCATCAGCTATTTCAATCACGACCACACGCACAACAGTCTCAAGGGTGCGCGTCTCAATGCCGCCAACCTTGCCCGCGGACTGAAGATGAACAAGAGTCCGCTCTGCGCCCTGTTGAAGAAGAAGCCGGGCATCATCATTAAGCCGGTGAAGTACAAGTAGAGATTAATTTCTTTAGTGGGTATTACTAAAAAATATGTAGTATATGTATATTATGTATACTACGCTACTCACATGTCTATTAGCGAAAAAAGTAACTTCCCCCTCGCCCCTTGGGGAAGTCCGATGTTGATAACATCGGAGTATGTGTCAGAGGATGCCCGTAGGGCAGGTGAGGGGCTACTGATTTGGGCTTTTTACTATTACCTTGATTCCCTTCGCCTCTTTCATATACCTCTCCAGCACCTTAAAGCAATTACATGAGTTGATGAGTCGTGGCAAAATCATACCCACATTATTTCTTGGGTTATTGCCAACGAGAATACAGCCCTTTGAATCGCAAGGGCGGTTGCCAGTATGAAACATAACACCTTCAAAAACGGCACATCCTTTAGAAATGGCATCTGCTTCTTGAACTTTTGGCTATATTCATACTCCACCT